>JADFNQ010000056.1 GCA_022563285.1 Chloroflexota bacterium
GGCCCACCCGCTCCAGGGCCGTCCGCCGCATCAGCATAGCGGCGCCGTCCGCGTAGTCGCGCACCTCCACCTGCTCGTACTGACCGCGGTCCTCCTCGCCCCGTCCCACCTGCCGGGCGGCGCCCGCCCAGGGGTTCACCCGACCACCTGTGGAACAGATTACTGTGGGCTGTTCGCGGAAATATATCTTTGGGCAGAGGGCCGCCGCGTCGGGCCGCTCCTCTGCGGCCCGAACCAGCTCGTCGAGGAACTGTCGGTCAACGGTCACGTCGTTGTTCAACAGCAGCACGTAGTCGGCCCCGTCGGCCAGCGCCTCCCGTATCGCCAGATTGGCTCCGCCGGCGAAGCCCAGGTTATCCGGGCTGGCGATGAGACGGATGGAATCGCCGAACCTCTCCCGCAGGACTCGGACGTCGTCTCCGGATGAGCCGTTATCTACAACGATGGTCCGGTAGCTGGGGTACGCTATCCCCCGCAACGACTCCAGACACTCGGTGGTATCGGCGAGACCGTTCCAGTTAAGGATGACAATAGCGACGTAAGGTGAAGGCATGGATCATGCCCGATATCTACCTGATGTATGGAAATCGTACGATCCTCCCCGGGATCGCTTACCCCATAGTGTCAATGCCACGCGGTGAAACGTCAAGCGATAAGAGATGTTAACACAGATGGCACACCAGCTGGCTTCTAAGGAGGTGGCAAACGCGTCGCTTGCGTCTGTCCTCATTTTGTGCATGATAAACCTTAATAGATGACAGAACTTTTGTCAGTGTGCCTGCGTTACAACAAGTGACCAGCCCTAATTGGTAGATGAGGCGCGGAGTGAGCGGGCAGATCCAGATAGGTCTTCCCCATGACTGACCAAGACCGCGAGATATCGGCATCGGGGCTTGAAGAGTCTGTGAGGTCGAAGGGGCGCGATGATTCTTCCCTAAGCCCCGAGAGGGTGACACCCGAGCCGATCCCTCCCGCTGGGGTAGGGACAACCTCTACCCCCAGCGAGGACAGCAGCATGGTGACGGCCCGCCTCCGGAGGCAACTACGAGTGCAGCACGGGGAAGTCGAGAGTCTCCGGCGCCGTCTGAGCGATATGGAGAACTCCTCTGGCTGGCGGGTGCTCCAGGAGGTGCGGCCTGTCATTCGCGCTATCGCCCCCATGGGAAGCCGCCGCCGCCGCATCCTCATGGCTCTGCTGAGCGGAGGGATAGCCGTTCTTAGGGGTCGGCCTCAGCGACGAATGATGCGCCTGACGGGTCGGGCCCTGCGAGTGCTTCGAAGGGATGCGGGACCTGCTCCAGAGGATGTAGACGGACCGACGGCGCGAAGGCTTACGGTAGGCTGCTATGGGGAACATTGCTGGACCGTAGGTGGTGGTACCGCCCACGCCCTCCAACTGCTCAAGGCGCTAACCGACTATTACGACGTAGACCTCCTATTGCCGCCGGGGGTGCCGCTGCGAGACCACCAGTGGTACCGCGATAGTTTGCTGCTAGACATCGGCGGTATCAATGTCCGGCACTACGCCAATGGTATAGAGGATACCTACGACATATGGCTGTCAGTGTGGAATGAGCATATCTGGCCGGCCAAGACCAGCAAGCGGTTCAACCTGGTGTTCTTCCCTTTCGTTTCGTTAGACGGTGGCAGATACACTCACATCGCAAACAGTCAGTACACGGCGGCCTATGTCCGGGAGCGCTATCAGACAGATAATGTTGTGGTGATCCCACCATGCATCGACGCCGAGGAGTTCCGAACTGGCCCCAAGGAGCCGATGATCCTCCACGTAAGCCGCTTTGCCCTCCCGTCCGCCTACGCCGATAAGGCCCACCTGACGATGATCCAGGCCTTCAGGCAGCTATGCGAGCGCGGACTCGGCGGGTGGCGGCTGGTGCTGGCAGGCGCCACTCTAGACGAAGGCGAAGCGATTTACGCCGCTCACCTCGCCAAGCACAGCCACGGTCTCCCCGTCGAAATCAAGTCGAATCTGTCCGCAGCGGAGCTGCGTGACCTGTACACCAAGGCCTCCATATACTGGCATGCCACAGGGTTCTCCGTCAAAGAGCCCGCGGCCCAGGAGCACTTTGGAATTACCATCCTAGAGGCGATGGCTTCCCGGGCTGTCCCCATAGTGTTTAACTCGGGCGGGCCGCCGGAGATCATCGACAACGGCAAGTGCGGCTATCTTTTCAACTCCATGGACGAACTCATTGAAAACACATGGGCGGTTGCCACCAATCCCAAATTATGGAAGCGGCTGTCGCACGCGGCCCGACAGCGGGCACGATACTTCTCCTCGGAGACGCAGCGTTTGCGAATGCTGGCTACTGTGAGCAGGACTGAGGAGGTCTCCATCTTAATTGGCACCCGCAACAACCTGGAATATCTGAAAGGTACTCTTGAATCCCTGTTCCGTTGCACGCCCCCCGGCTTCGAGCTGATAGTCGTGGATAACGGGAGCAGCGACGGCACCGGCGTCTACCTCGCCTCCCTAGACTACCCCCACCTCAGTGTCATCCAGAATACAAACAACCAGAGCTTCGCGGCATTCAATAATCAGGCCCAGCGTATAGCCACGCGGCCCTACATCCTCTTCCTCAATGATGACATGCAGATGTTTCCTGGGTGGCTCGAGCCGTTAGTTGAGTTGCTGCACTCCCACCCGCGTGTGGGTGCCGTGGGCTCCCGTCTTCTGTACCCGGACGGCCGGGTAATGCACGACGGGATGATGTTCCGGCGGAGTGACTCCATCCCCTATCACATCAATGCGCAAGGCCGGCCGGTCCGCGAAGAGACTCCAGTCGAAGTAGACGCCCTCACGGCAGCGTGCCTGCTGGTCCGTCGCGAGTTGGCCGGTTTCTCCACCGACTACCGCCGCGGCTACTACGAGGACGGCGACCTCTGCATGCGCATCAAGGAGCACGGCTACGCTCTGATTCTTCACAGAGGGAGTGTCCTCATTCATTACCACGGGGCCTCCATGGGAAAGGATCAGGCGATTACCGAGGAGGCGCAGAGAAGGAACCACAAGCTCTTCTTGGAGCGCTGGGGGGCCAAGCTCCCCTCACTGGTATACCTGGCGACGGAGAAGGAGATGGACGGTAAGCAGCTAAGCTGCCGGTCGCTGCTGCCGCCCGGCGAACTAGCGGAGACCTGGCCGCTCAACCAACGGCTGATGCGGTGAATGCGGTCACGGCCGTCAGGGCTTTTCGCCCCACCATCATCATGCCTCCGCTGCCGGAATGCTCCTTGTGCTTTCCCGCTATGAAGGCGCACAGATGGCCGAGATTCTCATACTGACAGCCCTATCCATAGTAGTGGGCTTCCCGCTGGCAGTTACACTGCATCGTCGGGATGATCAGCCTCCGATTTCGCTTCTGGCCGTGGAAGGCGCTGCACTCGGGCTAGCCGTCTTTCTCATCGTCGGGCTGGGCCTCGTCAGGGTCGGCCGCTTCGATCCTCACTGGGTGGCCGGAGTAGTGGGCGGTGTCGCTCTTTTAGCGTGGGGCTGGGTTGTCTCCAAGAGGATGCTCACCTTCCGGCACGCTGTGACGGCTGAAGGAATCATGCTCACGGTGCTTCTGGGACTCACCGTATTCCTGCGGCAAAGCCCCATTTACTTCATCTACGAGATCGGGGACATGGGCGAGTACGTAAACCGGGCGAACGTCCTGGCCGACGGTGGGGGGTTGATCGGAAGCTTCCCTCACCTTTTTACGGTTGGCCTTGCCCTGACCCATCTCGCTCTCGGCGAAGGCAACACCGTTGCATTACTTCCCTTCCTAGGGGTGCTCCTGTGGGCACTGGTGACAGCCACCATCTACCGGCTTGGCCTGCCGCCATGGGTGAGGATAACCGTATCGGCGATCGTAGCCGTGCATGTGGTCCCTGTCTGGTTCTCAAGGTTCCCTGTTTCGGAGGCTCTGTACACCACCCTCCTGGTCGCAGCCATCCTTTTCCTAGTTGAGGCGTTACATAGCCTCAACCACAGGTTCGCAGTCGTGGCCGGCGGATTCGTCGGGCTCTTGCTGCTCACCCGAGCTAACGGCGTGCTGTTGCTGCCGATCATCGGCTCCTACCTCTTCGCTGCCGCCCTGAACCTCGACCAACGGGGCTTCCGGATTGCCCGCACCTTCGTGATCGTCTCCGGATTTAGTCTGTTTGGCGCGTACCTCTACAACGTGACGTATTTGCGGCGGTACTTCGTGGAGGTTCAGATCCAGAGTGTTGCTGGCGAGTCGGTACTGGACTTGCTCGGCCTCTTCCAACTGGAAAGAGCATCTGTAGCCGCAGTCGTCGTCTTTGTGGTCTTCGGCGCCGCGGTGGTGTGGTTAGCTAGCGAGGTTAGCCGGTGGAAGTGTGCTCGATGGCCGGGGGTCGCCCATCCGAACGTTTGGTGGCTGCCAGCGGCACTGCTCGGGGCCGCCGCCGTGCTTGCGGCGATCCTCTTCTTGGAGCTTGGGGGGTTGAGGGAGGCTCTCAGCCGTTACGGCACCCTTCTACTCGCTCTGGGGGCCATTGGTTTGGCAGCTGCCGTAGTCAAGACGGAGGACAGAGTCCAGTACTCGGTTGGATTCCTCGCTATTGCCATAGTCGTCGTGTTTGGTGCGCTTTTCGCAAACAGGGTGTCCGCTCCGACGAACCACGCGTTCTTCCTCTACTGGGACCGGTATCTGTATAGCGAAGTGTTTCCCGGCATCGTGTTGCTGGGCGCACTGGGTGCCTCGGCGGTCGGATTCCTCGTCTTTCGAGTGGTGAGGAATGCAAGGGCACGGAGGTTCGTGGCGTTGATTGGGGTTCTCCTTGTCGGATGGGGTCTGGTTGGTCCTTTCGACACCACTCTGAAGGCGAATGAATCTGTATTGTTTGAGGGCGCCTATGAGGATCTGGCGCAGCTGAACAGCATCGCTCTCACAGATGGGGACTATCCCATCGTCTATGTGGGTGATCACCAGATACCGGAGGGATGGATCTTCCCCAACACCTTTCGGGCGATCGCGCTGCCACTCTCAGAGACGTACGGTCGCCGTGTGGTCAATGTGCAAGGTAGGGATCCGTTCGGGATGGACCCGATTCCTACCCCGGATGAGGTACATGAGTTGATGATCGCCAACGGTTTCAACGAAGTGTACTTGATCGCTGTTCCAGAGACCACAAATATTGAATGGCTGTCCGCCCTCCATGAGCGCGGGGTCGCAACGAGCCAACTGGGGACCGTGGAGATGGATATCCCCATCATTCGCCGGATGGTTCAGAGGGAGAAAGAGCAGTACTATCGGGTAACGATGATATTCGACGTTCATCTCGCAGAACTCATCGACGAGCAAAGGGCAGCAGTGGAGAGATAGCGCATTCATATATACACCACATGGCCCTCTTGGCGCGCAGGGCCGCTGAGGTCTCCGGAACGGATCAGGCCATCGTCCGCGGATGAATTCGATCCCGCTCAAACGGCCGTTATCGAGGGAATGCTGCCTGGGGGCAGCGGGCGCCCCTCGCGGCCAGCCCTGCCACGGACGGCTCCTCGGCGGAGATCACCAGCAACAGCGACAACCAGGTTGAGCTAGTAGCCAGCATGGAAAATCCTGGCCTCCTCGTCTCGAGCGATACGTTCTACCCTGGCTGGAAAGCCTACGTCGATGGGAAAGAGACCACGGTCTGCCCACGGATGTTGCCCTTAAGTCTGTATCCGTCCCGGACGGCGAGCACCATGTGAAGTTTGTCTTCTCGCCGGGCTCATTCAATGCCGGAGTCCTCATATGCGAGTCATCGCTCCTGGTTCTCGGCACGCATGCTATCAAGGGCACTGTCCGAAGCTTGTGGGAGAGGGCGAAGGGCAGAGGCGCGGTGGTCAGATCGACGAGGATACGGAGCGTTGATGCCAGCCCCACCGTCTGACTCCTCCACTCATGACTAGCCAATTCATCCGTTGACCTGGTAACGCTAGCTACCTATGATGGTCTTCGTAAGTGGATCTCAAAGGGAGAATCCCTGGGATTACGTTAGTCCGTAATGAGCCATGGTGGAAAGCAAATGCAGCCAGCCTGCTGAGAATTCTAGGAAGGTGACATGACCAAGAAGGCGCTGATCACCGGCATCACTGGTCAGGACGGCTCATATCTGGCAGAGCTACTCCTAGAGAAGGGATATGAGGTCTACGGCCTCATCCGCCGCACCTCTGCACAGAATTTTACCCGGATCAAGCACTTGTTAGACAGGATCCAGGTGATTTCGGGCGACCTCATGGACCAGCACTCCATAACGACTGCTATCTACGAGACCCAGCCCGACGAGGTTTATAACCTGGGAGCCCAGTCATTCGTACCGACCTCTTGGTCGCAGCCGGTGCTCACAGGGGAAATCACTGCCCTGGGCGTAACCCGTATGCTAGAGGCGATCCGGGCGGCCAAGCGGGACGCCCGGTTTTATCAGGCCTCCTCATCGGAGATGTTCGGCAACGTCCAGGAGTGGCCCCAGAAGGAAGAGACTCCCTTCTACCCCAGGAGCCCTTATGGGGTTGCCAAAGTGTACGGCCACTGGATAACCGTTAACTGCCGCGAGTCCTATGGGCTGTTTGCCTGCTCGGGCATCCTCTTCAACCACGAGTCGCCGCGCCGCGGCTTGGAGTTCGTCACTCGTAAAGTGACCAACAGCGTAGCACGCATCTCTCTGGGCAAGCAGAAGGAGCTGCGCCTCGGCAACATGGACGTGAGCCGCGACTGGGGCTATGCCGGGGATTACGTGAGAGCCATGTGGCTAATGCTGCAGCAGGACCAGCCGGACGACTACGTGGTGGGAACGGGAACAACCCACTCAGTGCGAGATTTTACGGAGCTCGCGTTTCGCCACGCGGGAATCGATGACCCGGAGAAGTACATCGTCATAGACGAAAAGATGTTTCGCCCGGCGGAGGTAAACAAACTCCTGGCGGACAGCAGCAAAGCGCGAAAGGTGCTGGGCTGGCAACCGGAAGTGGGTTTTGAGGAATTAATCGCCATGATGGTCAACGCTGACATAGAACTGGAATCTTCTACCGGCGTCGAGAGGCAAGAAGAGACCGGAATTGGCGAAAGCCCGTGACTCTTGGCAGCATAAGGGCTGCCGCGGAGGGGCTTCCCCCGGATAGACCACCTCCTACGACGCCAGTATCATCGAACGGAAGCCCCGGGCGGGAGTGGGGGACGACAGAACGGCTGTAGGGGGCTTCTCCAAGAAAAGGAGCTTACTGTCAAATTGCTGCCTGCAACCCGAAGGGCGGCTAGTGCTCGGACGATGAGCCGCTCTGCTACCGAGAAGGGGGAGCTACATGGCTAACGGGGCCGTCCGACAGTTAATGCGTCGCCTGATCCCGCGAAGGGTGCGCTGGCTGGCCAGGGCAGCCTTTAGGCGGATCACTGGACTCTACTACCGGGACCTCACCGATCGCCTGGTCTTTGACATACGGCACTATAACGAGACTCAAGGAGATGTACTAGAACTGATCCTCCGTCGCCTACGGGTGTCTCAAGAGGAAGTAGCTGCACACCTTCATACAGTGGAAGAGCAGACAGCTACTCAGATCCACACCATGGAGGAGCTGGTAACTTCTCGCCTGAGTACACTGGAGGAGCATCTGCATGTGGCGCAAGACGAGGTAGCTGCGCGCTTGAGCACCCTGGAGGAGCAGGTG
>JADFNQ010000057.1 GCA_022563285.1 Chloroflexota bacterium
GTGCCGAAAACGCCTGGCGATCATCGTTTGTAGAACCGCTCCTAGATCATCCTGAGGCGCAGCGACGATTAAGTCCTTGGTCATCACGCCAGCCACAGTCCGGGCAAGGACCGTCTCACTGCGGGCGGCCTCGCGAATGATATCGCGCTCAGAGATGATTCCGACTGGTTGTCCGCGTTCGTCCACGACGATGAGAGCACCGATGTCGTGCTCGACCAGTAGGTCGACAGCATCTTTGAGCGATTGATCGGGACGAACCGTAATCACGTTCAAACTCTTGGTGGCTAGGATTGACTCGATCTTCATTTAAGTGCCTCCACGGGAACTCGTCAGGTTCTCTTCTTCACCGCCCTTCGCCGATGCCGCGCGGCCAGTATCGGTCACATGAGAGCCGATTATGGCACGAGATCGCTCTATCACTGAGATGATATCATCCCGTACTGCGCCGTCCCGCCGAGGCCGTTTCTTGGTCTCCCCGTGCCGTCTCGTGTCGCCAGCACCCAATTCTTACTTGGTAAGCAACTCCAGGCTGTGGCCGTTGGGGTCCTTGAAGTAGAAGCCGCGGCCTCCCCGGCGAACGTTGATCTGCATGTTGTCCTGAGTGAAGGGTTCGCTACCGTAGGCGATGCCCTCCGCCTTCACCCGCTCGAAGATGGCGTCAAACTCCTCGTCGCTCACGCGAAAGGCGTAGTGATGGCTCTCGAACCGGTCGCTGTTATCGAAGTCCAGGGTCAAGCTGTCATTAACCTGCACCGGCGCAAAGTGCCCCACGGGCCCTTTGTACTTAAGGCCGAAGATTTTGGCGAAGAAGTTCGCGGAGGCCTCCTTGTCCGTAGCGGGAACGATGGTGTGGTCCAGGTGCATCGGTCACCTCCTCCGAGCAACCTGCCCGACTTCCGGCCGGCAAAACGGTACGCCGGGGCAGCATGTGTATCACATCACTACGACTTCATCATACGATATCGATGGGCAGCTTGTGGGCGGCGCTGTCGGCCAAGCCCCTAGCCGGCAGTGGTGTAGGCGATGCGCGTGCCGTCGGCGCTGGTGCAGAAGCGGATCTGGGGCTCTTTGTGGGGCGTCCCTCCTAGCTGGGGAAGCATAGCGCCGATGGGGGAAGACGTCAAAAGCAGTCCGCCTGACCGATGCCAAGAGGCCGGGGCGCGTGTAAAGCCAGCTATATATCAGCGATTTTCGGGATGACGTCGCGGCCGACTACCTCGAGCGGCTTCAACTCCTCGGCCGAGATCAGCGGCCCCAACACCGTCTGCACTCCAGCCTCCGAAAACATCCCCAGCTGCTGCACTAGCTGATCGGCGCCCGAACCGTCCCGGCCCACGTTCATTGGGAACAGAACCGTCTTCTCGATCTCGTCATAGTTTCGACCCTCCGCCTGACAGTGCTGGCGCAGCACATCGAGCTTGCCTTTAACGAGCGTCGGATCGCCGAACACGTTGCAGGCGTCAGCGTAGCGCGCGACCAGCCTCAGCGTCTTGCGCTCGCCGCCACCGCCGATGAGGATCGGCGGGCGTGGCTTACTCAACGGTTGCGGCGAGTTCAGCGTCTCCACTAGCTGGTAGTGCTTGCCCTCATATGGCCCGTTGTCGTCGCTCCACATCTGGAGGATGATCTGAATCGCCTCCTCCAACCGCTCGAACCGCTCCTTGAGGGGCGGGAACGGCACACCTAGCGCGTGGTGCTCGCGGTCGAACCAGGCGGCGCCGATGCCCAGCCAGGCCCGTCCGCCGGAGAGCACATCCAGCGTGCTGACCTGCTTCGCGAGAATGCCCGGATGCCGGTACGTGACCCCCGTGCATAGCACGCCCAGTTTCGCGCGCGAGGTGTGCGCGGCAATGTAGCCGAGGGCAGTGTACGCCTCCAGCATGTCCCGTTCCGCCGGACCGACCATGGGGATTTGGAAGTGGTGGTCCATCACCCAGATTGAGCTGAAGCCGGCGTCGTCTGCCGTCCCCACGATGTCGGCCAAGCGCGATCCCATCTCGGGCGGCCCTCCCGCCCAGGTAAAGTTCGGAATCTGAAGCCCTAGCTTCAACGGGTGCTTCCTTGTCTAGCGGTCTTGGCGGTCGTCGTTGGCTCTCTAGCTACTGGATGCGCGGCTCCATGGCGGGACTATTGTACACCCCTACTCGACTCGCTCTGCTGAAGGCCGTTGAGAGCGCCGGACTGGAAGTCCGGAGGTGTGCGCCGAGTGATGTTATCACGACCCACTGCCTAGAAAGCAGATGGTCGTCACTCGACGACCGTCTGGTTGACCTCTCTTCTACTATTGGAGCGGGCGACGGGGATCGAACCCGTGGCCCTCTGCTTGGGAAGCAGATGCTCTACCACTGAGCTACGCCCGCTCCGGAACGGCCCCGCTGGGGCCCAGCGTATCGATTGTAGGTATCAGGCGGGTGGGGTGTCAACGGAGGTCGCTACCTGCCGGGAGCTGACCCAGATGATCACCAGCGTCAGCAGCATCACCGTGAAACCCAGCACCGTCAGCGCCAGGTAGTTTCGTATCGGCACCCACATCGCTTCCACGCCAAGATCCAGGAGGCCGGAGACGAAAGGGTCCGCTCCTTCCTGCGCCGTTCGAAAGCCGAAGCGAACGGCCACCGCCGCCGCCAGAGATGGCAGCGCGGCCGCTATCGTCACAGCGCTGAGGGCGACTAGCCGCCCCCACGACCGCATCGATGCCACGAGCATCACGGCGAACACCGCGGATAGCACGCCGAGCACGATAGCCGCGATCACTATACGGTCATGGTTCTTATCCGTTATCAGCCCCAGGCCGCGCTTCAAGGCGCCGGCGGCGGAGATCGTCTCGATGCTCTGCTCACTATCGAGGTCTGCGCCCGCCCAGGCTGACATCCCATCCTCGTAGAGCCGGGCCCCCGCTTCATTCAGGACACGCACTCGCAGCGCCGCCCCCTCCAGCGAGAGCGCATCGTCGCGGGGGATCTCCACCAGAATCGGAAAATCGGGCACGCGCACGGGATCAGCGCCCCCCTCACGCGCCTCCTCCTGCAACGCGGCCTGCAGGTCAGGCAGGATCGCATCGATGTTAGTGCCTACCGCTACGCTCCAGCGGAGGATGCGCTGGCCGGCGCCCTCAGAGCTGATCTGGGCAGCGTTGATGGCCAGGAACAGGAACAGCAGCATCACAGCCAGGGCGACGCCGATCACCCACTGAGAGGCGGCCCGAAGCAGTGCCGTAAAGGTGGAGCCGCTGTTGGCGGACGGCGCTGTCACGGCAGCTCCACCACCACCGTTCCGGCCAGCTGGTCATGCAGAGTACGGTTCTCCCTGTCGATCAGGGCGATGGCGATGCCCATGAGCAGCGGCACTACCGAGGCCGGATAGACGAACAGGCGAAGGGCGGCCCGCCCCAGGGAGACCCGACCGCCGGTGCGGGAGAGCAGTTTGATGCGCACAGCCATCATCCCCACGGTCTGCCCCCTCCAGGTCCAGAGGAGGAGATGGTACAGGGGCACAAAGGCGAAGATGTAGAGCGCCAGGATCCCGGCGGAGATCAGGAAAGCACGGTCAGAGGGGTTGCTATTGCTGCTGTCGATTAGCAAGAGCGCCAAAATGGCAGCCACAAACAGCATGAAGATGGAGATAAGGACCAGGACATCGAGGATGAAGGCTACTACGCGAAGCTGCAGGCCGGCGTAAGCGAGGGGTGCGGGCTGGCCGCCGAGAACGGGGGTGGCGGCCCGTTGAGATGGAGCCATCGTCTGGCGGGATTATAGCACGCGCTCTGTGGAGACTAAAGGCACAGCTTTTTTATGAATTATCTTCAGCGACCCATTGACAACGACGGGGGCCGCTGATAATATCAACCGTCCACTGCCGAGTTCCGGCCCCGCCCCTCCGGTGACGCACCCCGTCACCGACCTAAGCGAGCCGCCGTTACGGCAAGCCTCAAGTGCCCTTTCCCCGGCTCTCCGGCTAATCCTAATTAGTGCACAGGGGCGCTCCTTGCGCTCTGGAGAAGCTTGTAGGAGACGGCACGCATCATGGCGCCAGGACAACATCGCACGGAAAGAGGAGCCGTTTCAGCGTCGGACGCTGTAGCGGCTCCTCTTTCTCTCCCGCAGCGGCCGCAATGGCCCCGGGCGGGAGCCGCGCCAGCTGATGCGTTTGCGGCCATCGGCGTCGGGGAATCACTACACCTCCGCTCCGGCGCCATCAACCTTGAGGGAAAGGGCGGTGTCAGCGTACAAGCGGCGACCTTCTTGGAGGGCGACGAACCGAATATCGAGGCGGTCTTTGTGCAGGTCGCCGCTTGTGAGGCCCTGAGCGACGGCATCGCCCCACCCCTAACCCTGCCGTCGTCGGGCGTGGTGAGCACCGGGAACAGGCGAGGTATGCAGGTTGAGGGGTTGACAGACCGGTGCCGCCACGCCCAGACGGCATTCTCAGTGGTGGAGAGCGTTGAGGAGGGGCGACTATGCAGATGCTGATTCTGGCCGGCGGACTGGGCACCCGACTGCGACCGCTCACCGAGCGCGTGCCGAAATGTATGGTGCCGGCGGAGGGCAAGCCGTTTCTGGAGCACCAGCTGCGTCTGCTGGCCTCCCGCGGCGTGCGCGACATCGTTCTCTGCCTGGGTCATCTGGGTGAGCGTGTCCTGGAGTACTTCGGAGACGGGCACCGGTTCGGAGTGAATCTGACCTATGTCTGGGAGCGCAGCCAGCTGCTGGGCACCGCCGGCGCCATTCGCAACGCGGAGGCGGTGCTGGCCCCGGAGTTCTTCGTCTCCTACGGAGACTCCTACCTCCTCTTGGAATACAGGGCAATCATGAGGCGGTTCCGAGAGTCGGACACCCTGGCCATGATGGTCGTCTACCGCAATGAAGACCGGCTGGCGCCGAGCAACGTGGTGATCCGCGACGGCCACGTCACCGACTACGACAAGCGCACTCGGCTACCCGGAATGGTGTACGTCAACCAGGGGCTGTCCGTGCTGCGGCGTCGCTCTCTGAGGCTGATCCCGCCCGGCATCCCCTTCTCACAGGAGCAGTTCTACCAGATGCTGATTCGCCGACAGCAACTCCTCGCCTTCGAAACGAAGCAGCGCTTCTACGAGATCGGCTCCTTCCAGGGGCTGGAAGAGTTCCGCCATCTGGTCGCCCTGGGGGCACGGGCATGATCATCACCCGCACTCCCTTCCGCGTGTCCCTGGGCGGCGGCGGCACAGACCTGCCGTCCTACTACAGCCGGTACGGCGGCTTCATCGTCGGCGCGGCGATAAACCGGTACGTGTATGTCATGCTCAATCGCCGCTTTGAAGACAGCATCCGGGTCAGCTACTCGCAGACTGAGATCGTTGACGGGCTGGACGATGTGGAGCACCCGATCGTTCGGGAGGCGCTGAAGTTCACCGGCCTGAACAAGCACCTGGAGATAGTATCCATCGCCGATCTGCCCGCGAACACCGGGCTCGGCTCCTCCTGCGCCTTCACCGTCGGCCTCCTGAACGCCCTGCACGCCATGAAGCGGGAGCATGTACCCCTGGAGGAGCTGGCGGAGGAGGCCTGCTACATAGAGATCGAACGCCTGGGTGAGCCCATCGGCAAGCAGGACCAGTACATCGCCGCCCTCGGAGGCATCACCTGCCTGGAGATAGACCGCGAGGGTGGAGTGCACAGTTACTCGCTCCAACTCCCGGAGGAGACCGTGCAGGAGCTGGAGAGCAACACGCTGATCTTCTACACCGGCATCCAGCGCAGCGCCTCGGACGTGCTCCGCGGGCAGAGCAAGGCGACGGAGGAGAAAGACGAGCGGGTGACGCAGGCGCTGCACATGATCAAGGACATCGGCCGGGAGATAAAGGTCGCGTTGGTGCAGGGCGATCTGGATCGCTTCGGCTGGCTGATGGATCAGCACTGGCAGGTAAAGAAGACCCTGTCGGAAAAAGTGACCGCCAGCAACCTGGACCGCTGGTATGAGATCGCCAAGTCCCACGGGGCCCTCGGTGGCAAGGTCATGGGAGCGGGCGGGGGCGGTTTCTTCATGTTCTATTGCCCCAACGGCGCAAGGGGCCGCCTCCGTGAAGCCTTGACCGCCGAGGGTCTCAAAGAGATGAGGCTGGGGATCGACTTCGAGGGCGCCAAGGTCGCCGTGAACTTCTGAGTTGGGAGGGAGCATGGTCGTCCAAGCGGGCACAATCATCGACGAGTACCTACGAACCATGGAGGAGGTGGGCCACGGGCTGCCCCGGGCCCAGATCCAGCGGGCGATCGATCTGCTATACGACTGCTGGCGGAGGGAGGGCACCGTGTTCACCGCCGGCAACGGCGGCTCCGCCTCCACGGCCACCCACCTGGCCTGCGACCTGGCCAAGGCGACGATCGCGCCGGGGCGGAGGCGCCTGAAGACTATGGCCCTGGTGGACAATATCCCTCTCAACAGCGCCTGGACCAACGACAGCGGCTTCGCCAGCGTGTTCGCCGAGCAGCTGGATCCCTGGCTGACGGAGAGAGATGTCCTGGTGGCGCTCTCCGTGCACGGCGGCTCCGGAGAGGGGGATGCCGGGCCGTGGTCGCAGAACCTGCCGCGGGCCGTGGCCCTGGCCCACCAGCGGGGAGCGCAGGTGATTGGCCTGAGCGGCTTCCAGGGGGGCATCCTCGCCCGCTCCGCCGATGTCTGCATCGTCGTACCGATCGACTCGGAGCCCCTCGGGACACCGCTGGTGGAGTCCTGGCACGTCGCGCTCCACCATCTTTTCTGCACAGCCCTCCGAAAACGGATCGAGGAAGTTGGAGAGTAGGGAGGCGGAGATGGAGATCTTCCTTGACACGGCAAACCTGGATGAGATCGAGCGCTGGCTGGACTGCGGGGTTCTGGACGGCGTCACTACCAACCCCAGCATCATGCTGAAAGACGGCGGCTATGACCTGCAGCGGCGGGGCCTGGAGATCGCCAGGCTGGTGGAGCCGCGACCGGTCAGCGTGGAGGTCACCACCAACGACTTCGACGAGATGATCCGCCAGGCGTACACCTACGCGGAGTGGGCTCCGAACATCGTGGTGAAGATACCGGTGATCAACGAATTCGGACGGCCCTGCCTGGGCGTCGTCCGCAGGCTGGAGCGGGAGGGCATCCGTATAAACATGACCGCCTGCCTCTCCTACGGTCAGGCGCTGCTGGGGGCGAAGGCGGGCGCCACCTACGTCAGCATCTTCGGGGGGCGAGTGGCGGACGAAGGGGGAGACGCCCCCGCTTTTGGACAAGTTCGTGGACCACAGGTACAGTCGCGAGACCGTTCACGGCTTCAACCGGGACGCCGCCGAAGCGCTGGTCAAGATGGATGAGCTGCAGGCGGTGGCCGTGCGGGCAGGGAAGGAAGCCAGGTGATGAGCCCCTTCGTGGCCCTTGACCGCGACGGGACGGTCATCGAGGAGCGGCCCTACCTCTCCGACCCGGCCCAGGTGAGGCTGCTGCCCAACGCGGTGGCGGGGATGCGCGCCCTGCGCGCCGCCGGCCTGGAGCTGGCGCTGGTGACAAACCAGTCCGGCGGGGGCCGCGGCCTGTTTGGGCTGGAGCCCGTCGCCCGTGTGAA
>JADFNQ010000058.1 GCA_022563285.1 Chloroflexota bacterium
ACGGCCATGACCGCGGCGCCAAGGTCGTCGCCCGCGCCCTGCGGGACGCCGGCATGGAGGTCGTCTACACCGGCATTCGACAGACGCCGGAGATGATAGCGGAGACGGCGCTTCAGGAGGACGCAGACGTAGTTGGCCTGTCCATCCTGTCGGGGGCGCATCTGGAGCTGTTCCCTCGCGTGGCCGAGGAGCTGAAGAAGAGGGGCATGGACGACGTCGTGATGTTCGGCGGGGGGATTATACCGAAGGAAGACATACCGGCGCTGGAGAAGCTGGGGTTCAAGGGTATCTTCGGGCCCGGGGCCTCCACCCTGGACATAGTGGAGTGGGTACGCAAGAACGTAACGGCCAAGGGCGCGGCCAGCAGGTCGTGATCGATGAGCTGGTCGCGCGGCTGTTGGACGGCGATAAGTGGGCGCTGTCCCGCGTTCTCAGCTTCGTAGAGAACGGCTACCCCGAGGGCCGAGAGGCGATGAAGGCCCTGTTCGGCCACACCGGTCACGCGCACATCGTCGGCGTCACCGGGGCGACGGGCTCCGGCAAGAGCACGCTGGTGGGCGCTCTGGCCCGCGAGTACCGAACGCGCGAGCGCACCATCGGCATCGTTGCCGTAGACCCCTCAAGCCCGTTTAGCCGCGGCGCCGTCCTGGGCGACCGCATCCGTATGCAGGAGCTGACTTTGGACCCCGGCGTGTTCATCCGCTCCATGGCCACCCGTGGTGCCTTGGGCGGCCTAGCCGCCACCACCAACGATGTCGCCACCGTTCTGGACGCCGCCCACAAGGACTTGATCATCGTGGAGACTGTAGGGGCGGGACAGGACGAGGTGGAGGTGGCGGATACCGCCCACACGACGGTAGTGATCAGCGTGCCGGGCGCCGGCGACGAGGTGCAGGCGATCAAGGCCGGCATCCTGGAGATCGCCGACATACTCGTCGTCAACAAGGCCGATCAGCCGCGGGCAGACATCACCGCCCAGCAGCTTCACGCCTTCCTCAATCTAGGCCGCGACGAGGGGTGGGAGGTGCCGATCCTGAAGACGGTGGCGATAAAGGGGCAGGGGGTGGTGGAGCTGGCCGACGCTATAGACGGGCACCGCTCCTTCCTGGAGACCTCCGGGCGGCTGGAGGAGGCGCGGCGAACGCGGGCACGTCGCCAGCTCCTGGCGCTGGCCCAGGGGGAGCTTCTCTCGCGGGTGCTGGCCTCGGCGGAGGCGAACGGCCACCTGGAGGAGCTGGTGGAGTCGATAGTGCGGCGGGAGCTGGACCCGCACACGGCAGCGCAGCGGCTGATCGAGGCGGCGGACTAGCGGGGCGCGGAGGAAGTACAGCTCGCTGTCCGAGTCCAACTGCTCGCCGGTGAAAGGCCAGTAGTTGGCAGTGCGTCGGTCCTTGTCGCGCCGCGGGTCAAGCAAACTACGGGCTTGGTGTGGCGTCTTGCAGGCTGTCTGTAACCACTAACTCATCGCCGCGCTGCTCAATAGTGAACTTAGCGCCTGACTCTTCCCACTCGTTGCAGGTGGCAGTTCTGTTGTAAATCTGGCGCCTCTCCGGACGCCCGGTCAGTACAACGGTCAGTGGCTGCTCGCCAGCCTGACCACACTCGGGACGCCAGACGGTCGTACCGCGCGGCTTGACCTCGTTGCAGAAACCAAATGTCGTGGCATCCGCCAAAGACAGGTTGAAGCAGAGGTCCGAATCGCTCTCGTTAACGAAGGTCATCTTGATCGTGCTCTCGCGCAAGCAGGCTGCGAAGACGATTACACAGCCGAGCAGCAATGCAACTAGAATCGAACGCATCATGATTCCAGGTTACCTATAGCTCCTGTACCCCAGCCGATGGATTGGATGCCTGGGCTGATGGAGCGTCGTCGTAGGTGTAGTCGTCGCTGTCCTCCTGCTCGCCGGTGAACAGGCAGTAGTTGTCGCTGGAGCCGCTCTGTGACCGGAGGCCGCCGAAAACCGTGTACTGCTGGCAGGCAGGCATCAACCCTCGCCCTGTAGCTCCTTGCGCTGCACCCAGCGCATCTCCGTCGGCGTGACCACGAGGACGTCGATCGCCCCGCCCACGCCGGGGAAGCGTGGCTCGAAGCGCATCGTGTCGATGGTGGTGCGGATGAGGTGGACGGCGTAGTCCACGGCGTCCTGCAGGGGCATGGCCGCGAACAGGGGGAGCTGGGTCTTCTCGATGAGGCGGTTCACGACCTGGATGTCGCCGCTGCGCAGGATGCCGTACTGCACCTTCCCCTCGGCGTTCACGTTCACCCGGCGCACGCCTGGCTCCTTGGTGGTGTGCCCAACGAAGACGAAAGGGGTGCTGGTGCGGTCCTCAATCCTGTAACCGGCCACGTGGAAGCCGACCGGAACGCTGGGGTGGTTGGTCTGGAAGAAGGAGAGGAACTTCTCGCCGCAGGAGGCGACGTCGTCCTCTGGGGTGATCGCCTCCTCCTCGAAGCGGTGGACGTGGCTGTCCACGGGCTGGTTGTTGATCACGCCGGCGTCGTAGACGCTGATGCCGACGCCGATGCTGCGCAGCGCCACCGCCTTGTAGGCGTTGTCGGAGAGGACGATCTGCTGCTGCACCTTCACCTTGTGCCCTTCCTCCTCCCTCTCCTCGCTGCGCAGGACCGTCATGCGGGAGTCGGCGGCCATCACGATGCCGCTGGGCACATATACCGTTACCACCAGGGACATGCGCGAAATCTCCCTTCTGCTCGTCCCCATTATGCACGATGGCGCCTGGGTTGGGGCAGTATGAGAGGCGTTTCCAAGACGACGAGCGGCCTTAGGCGATGCGCTATAATGGCTTCGGCTGCCGGTCGGCGGTTGCCCGCCGGCAGGCAGGTCTGACACCAGATGTACATACCGCCATTACGTCCCGATCTGGGTGTCCTCGCCCAGGAGAGTGGACTGGACCTGGGCGGGGGCGGGTTGGGGCTGAACGTTGCCCTCCTGATAGTCTCCTTCCTGCTGTTCACCTTCTTCACCAGCATGGAGGCGGCCGTCCTTGCCGTCAGCCGGGTACGGATGAAGCACCTGGCGGCCCAGGGCAGCCGGGCGGCCCGGGCCATGGAGCGCATCTGGGAGCGGGAGGACCGTTTCTTCGCCTTAGTGATCCTGGGCCAGAACCTGTTCCTCATCCTGGCCACCGCACTGGCTACCGCCGTGGCGATCGACCTGGCGGGGCGCGCCGGTTGGGGCGTCGCCGTGGCCACCATCCTGCTCACCATCGCGGCGGTTATCTTCGGCGAGATGACGCCGAAGATCTTCGCCGTCCGCGCGGCGGAGCGCTACTCACTCGCCGTCGGCTGGCTGATCCAGGCGATGATGCGCGCCTTGATGCCGCTGCTGGCCGTGATCGCGTTCGTGCCCGACCTGCTGTCGCGGCTGCTCCTGGGCAAAGGTCTGAGAAAGACGCCCACGGTGACGGAGGGAGAGCTGCGCATGCTTATCGACATCGGCGCCGCCGAGGGGGTGGTGGAGCGGGTGGAGGCGGAGCTGCTGGAGGGGGTGTTCCACTTCGGCGACCGCCGGGTCAACGAGGTGATGGTCCCGCGCACCGAGGTCGTCTGGCTGGAGAAGGGGATGACCGTAGGCGACCTGTACGGCATCTTCTCCGAGCACCCGCACTCGCGGTTCCCTGTGTTCGATGACAGCCCCGACAACGTTGTGGGCATCGTCGGCATCAAAGACCTCCTGCGAGGGCTGGCCGAGAAGCAGCTGGACGAGAGCTCTCCGGTCGAGCTGGCGATGCGGTCGCCGCTGTTCATACCAGAGACGAAGTTCGTGGGCGCGCTGTTCTTCGAGATGCAGCGCTCCGGCCAGCAGATGGCGATCGTCGCGGACGAGTACGGCGGCACGGCGGGCGTGGTCACCCTGGAGATGCTGCTGGAGGAGCTTGTCGGCTACGTCAGCGACGAGCTCCGCCGGCACGAGGAGGAGGTGGTCAGCCTGGACGAGCGCACCTACGAGATCGACGGTGGCATGAGCATCTCGGACGCCAACAAGGAGCTGGATTTGGGCCTGCCGGAGGGGGATTATGAGACGGTGGCCGGCTTCGTGCTCAGCTATCTGGGGCACATCCCTGAACAGGGAGAGCAGTTTGTCCATAACGGTCTTCGCATCGCCGTCAAAAAGGTGAAGGCGCAAAAGGTGGAGCGGCTGACAGTCACCCGTCTGGAGTGATGAGAGTCCAGCGTCTGCGCCTGACGTTCGCACGGGGCGATGAGGCGAAGAAGCTATCGCATCTGGAGGTGATGCGCGCCCTGGAGACGGCGATGCGGGAGGCGGGCCTTCCCCTGGCGTACTCCGAGGGCCGGCGGGCGACGGCGCAGATATCGATAGGCGCACCCCTGCCGGTTGGCGTCACTTCCTCGTGCGAGCTGGCCGACGTCTTCCTCAGCGAGCGAGCGGTGCTGAGGGACTTCGTGGCGGCGCTGCAAGCGACGCTGCCGCGGGGGATGGAGGCGCTCTCCATGTGGGAGGTGGGGCTGGCGGGGCCCTCCCTGCAGACGCAGGTTCGCTGGGCGGAGTACGAGGTGGACGTGCCCGGCGGCGGACGCTCGGCGAAGGATCTCCGCCGCGGGATAAGCGAGCTTCTCGCGGCGCGCTCCCTCCCCTGGGAGCACCGAAGGGAGACGAAGACGAGCCGCTATGATCTGCGGCCCCTCGTGCTGAGCCTGGAGCTGGAGGCGGAGGGGGAGGGGATACACCGTCTGCTGATGCGGCTCCGTGTCCGCCAGGAGCGGAGCGGGCGCGCCGACCAGGTGGTAGCGGCTCTGGGCCTGGGGCCGCCGCTGCGCATCCACCGCCGTCGCCTGTACGTTGAAAGGACGGCGCCCGCCGTCGAAGCCTACCGCCGCCGGGAAGACCGGGAAGACTAGCGCGTCTGGTATCCTGAGGCGGTGCGTCTCTACCTGGTCCGTCACGGCGAAACGGAGTCCAACCGGCTGGGCCTAGCCCTGGGTCAAGATGACGTGCCCCTGAACGAGCGGGGCCTGCGGCAGGCGGAGCAGGTGGCCCGGGCGCTGGCCCGGCAGCCTCTGGCCGCGGTCTACGCCAGCCCCCTCCAGAGGGCCCTGAGCACGGCGCGCTCCATCGCCGAGCCGCAAGGGCTGGAGGTGAAGGTCGAAGAGCGGCTCATCGAGATGGACATCGGGGAGGCGGAGGGCCTGACGTTCGCCGAGGTGCGGTCGCGGTATCCAGACTTCCTCGAGTCGTGGGCCAGCCCGGAAGGCCCCACGCGGCCGATGCCGGGGGGCGAGCGGCTGCTGGACGTGCAGGAACGGGCATGGTCGGCGGTGGATGAACTGACAGCCCGCCACGGCGAGGAGGCGGTGGCCGCCGTCACTCACAACTTCGTGATCCTCTCGATCCTCGCCCGTGTCCTCGGCATAGAGCTGGCCCAGTTCCGCCGCCTGCGTCACTCCGTAGGAGCGATCGCGGAGGTGGATTTCGGCCCCAGGCGCATGATGGTGGTGCGCCTAAACGACACCTGTCACCTTCAAGGCAGCTAACCTGGCGCCTTCGGGCACGTTACTACCTAGCGAAGTGTTCAGGCGTCTGCTGAAGATATCGAGCACACGGATCGTGCTGGCGGTGACGGCGGTCATCGTCGGATACTTCCTCGTCACGGGAGCTACTACGGCTCTGCGCTCCGGCCAGCTCAGCGATCGCGAGGACCGGCTGCGGGCGGAGATCACTGAGCTGGAGGACCGCTACGAGCGTCTGCAGGCGCTTCGTGAGTACCTGGACTCCGACGAGTACGTCGAGGCGGTGGCGCGGGAGCAGCTCGGTCTGGTTCGCGATGGGGAGACGAGCATCGTCGTCATCTCTACCGTGCCCTCGCCTACGTCGGACGCGGGTGAGCCGGAGGGGGAGCTCTGGTGGGAGAGGCTGATCCGCTAGGATAGGGGAAAAGCGATACAATTACGGGGCGGCGGCTGCTTGTCGCCGCCCCGTAGTGTTATGCCGCGCGCCAAGCAGCCGCTTACCCCAGAGGGCCCCGGGGCCGCCACTCCCTTCAGGAAAGGGTTGGACGCCCGTGTCCTGCGCTACGTCCGGCGCCACCGCGTGCTCAGCCCGGGGGAGCGCGTACTCGTCGCGGTGTCCGGCGGGCAGGACTCTCTGGCCCTGCTGCTCATTCTTACCCGCCTGGCGAAGGAGTTGGAGATCGAACTGGCGGTGGCCCACTTCGATCACAGGCTGCGGTCGCGGGAGGAGGCGCGCGCGGACGAGGCAACAGTCGGCGGCCTGGCGGGGACGCTGGGCCTGGCCTTCGCGGCCAGCTCCGGCGACGTGCGCGGGTGGGCGAAGCGGCGGCGCGAGTCGATAGAGGAAGCGGCGCGGCAGCTCCGCTTCGACTTCCTTCGGCGGCAGGCGAGGCGGATCGGGGCGGGAGCCGTTGTCCTGGGCCACACCAGGGACGACCGAGCGGAGACGGTGCTGCTGCACCTGCTGCGGGGCAGCGGCCTAGACGGAATCGTCGGCCTGCGACCGCGCTCGTCCTGGCCGTTCGGCCGCGGGCCGGCGCTGGCTCGGCCCTTGCTGGAGGTGACCCGCGTCTACACCATGCGCTACTGTCGAGAGGCGGGCGTGACACCGCGGGAGGACCCGACGAACCTCCTGCTGGACGCCACCCGTAACCGGGTGCGGCAGGAGCTGATCCCGGCTCTGCGGCGCTTCAACCCCAGGGTTGAGGAGGCGCTCTGCCGGCTGGGCGAGGCGGCCGCCGGCGCGGCGGACTACCTGGATGAGGCCGCTGAGGCTGAGTGGCGGTCGCTGGCCTCGCTGGAGGGTGAGGGCGTTGCCTTTCCCAGACGTGCCTTCGGTGCGCTGGCGCCGGCGTTGCGGGCGCGCCTGCTGCGGCGCGCCGTGCGCCATCTGGCCGGAGCCACTGCGGAGCTGGAGGCTGTCCACATCGCCGCCCTGGAGGAGGCGCTGGCCAAGCGACGGGGTAGCGTCTCCCTGCCGCAGGGGCTGACCGCCGCCGTCGGCGGGCGCGAGGTGCGCGTATCCCCCGCCCGGCGGGGGCCGCCGGAGGGGATGGTGGAGAAGGCCCTGGCGGATGGCTACAAAGCGTTCAAGACCGGGCCGCCGCCGTCTCGGTCATCGAAGGCAAACGCGCCACGAACGATTATGACGTCTTCCTCTGCCACAACAGCCGCGACAAGAAGATCGTCAAGCAGATCCCGGACATTTTCGAGAAGTAGAGGCCGTTTCGATCACTCGATGCTCGCTCCGGGCCAGTCCCGCCGGACCGGTGGCGCGCATTGGTTCCATCGCCGGGTGGTCGAGGCGGATCTCATGCGGACAGGCCGGTTTTTCCCCTCGGGGAAGGCCGGCCCGTTTCGTTTCCGGACCTTCTGGCGGCATCCGCAATCATGACTTTATCGTAGAATGGGCAGGAACCATCGTAACGAAAAGGGTGGCCTCCCATGTTCGACCGGTCCTTGCTGCCCGAGGCGCTTTTCGAGTTCGTGGTCGTTTCCGACACGCACTACATGCTCGAGCACTCCGGCGCGGCGGCGGAGTTCGCATCC
>JADFNQ010000059.1 GCA_022563285.1 Chloroflexota bacterium
AGCTGATCTCCAGCGCCTCGCGGTTGTAGCGCCGGCCCTGGCAGACCTCGCAGGGCACCTCCACGTCGGGCAGGAACTGCATCTCGATCTGGATATAGCCCTGGCCCTGGCAGGCCTCGCAGCGGCCTCCCTTGACGTTGAAGGAGAAGCGGCCCGGCTTGTAGCCGCGCAAACGGGCCTCCGGCACCGAGGCGAACAGCTCGCGGATGGGGGTGAACATGCCGGTGTAGGTGGTAGGGTTGGAGCGCGGGGTGCGGCCGATGGGCGACTGGTCGATGGTCACCACCTTGTCCAACTGCTCCAGGCCCACGATGGCGTCGCACTCGCCGGGGCGCTCACGCGCGCCGTACAGGAGCTGGGCGGCCTTCTTGGAGAGGATCTCGTCCACCAGTGAGGACTTGCCGGAGCCGGACACCCCTGTGACGCAGATGAACTGGCCCAACGGTATGCGCACATCGATGTTCTTCAGGTTGTTCTCGCGCGCGGCCTGGATGAGCACTACCTTGCCGTTGCCGGCACGGCGATGGGCGGGTAGCGGTATCTCACGCCGGCCGCTGAGGTATAGGCCGGTGATCGACTCGGCGCAGTCTGCGACCGCTTCTTGCGGGCCGGCGACCACCATGTAGCCGCCGGCCTCGCCGGCGCCGGGGCCGAGGTCGATGATGTGGTCGGCGGCCCGGATCATCGCCTCGTCGTGCTCCACCACCAGCACCGTGTTCCCCAGGTCGCGCAGCCGCTTGAGCGTGTCGATGAGGCGGGCGTCGTCCGCGGGGTGCAGCCCGATGGAAGGCTCGTCGCAGACGTAGAGGACGCCCATCAGAGAAGAGCCGATCTGGGTCGCCAGCCGGATGCGATGCGCCTCGCCCCCGGCCAGCGTACCCGTGCGCCGGTCCAGCGTCAGATAGTCCAACCCTACGTCGCGCAGGAAGACAAGGCGAGAGCGGATCTCCTTTAGCACCTGGTGAGCGATCGTCCGTTCGCGCTCGCTCAGGGGTGAGTCGTTCGCCGTCAGGCGCTCGACCCAGTCCAGCGCCTCCACGATGCTCATCTGGGAGATGCGGTGGATGTTCGTCTCGTTCACGGTGACGGCCAGGGACTCAGGCTTGAGGCGGGCCCCGCCGCAGGACGGGCAGGGGTTCTCCGCCATGTACCGCTCGATCTCCTGCCGGACGTAGTCGGAATCGGTCTCCCGGTAGCGGCGCTCCAGGTTGGGGATGACGCCCTCGAAGGTGGTGTCCCACTTGTTGTCCTCACCGCCCGCGCCCTGGTAGTGGAGGGTGATGGTGCTGTCGTCCCCGTAGAGGATCGTATTAACCTGCTCCTGCGACAGCTCCTTGACGGGGACGTTCACGGAGAAGCGGTGCTTGCGGGCCACCGCCTCCAGGATGCGCATGTACCAGGCGGCAACGGAGCTGGAGCGGGACCAGGGCTGGACGGCGCCCTCCGCCAGAGTGAGGTTCTTGTTGGCGATCACCAGCTCCGGGTCAAGCTCCATCTTGACACCGAGACCGGTGCACTCCTTGCAGGCGCCGTGGGGGCTGTTGAAGCTGAAGTTCCGGGGCTCGATCTCGCCGAAGGAGAGCTGGCAGTGGACGCAGGCGAAGTGCTCCGAGTAGAGCCGCTCGTCTTCGCCTTCGATCCAGACGACGAGCTGGCCTCCGCCCAGACGCAGCGCCGTCTCCACGGAGTCGGACAGGCGGGTCTTCTCCGACGTGTCCTCGCCGGGCCCCTCCGTCACCACCCTATCGACCACGATGTCGATGGAGTGACGCTTGTTCTTGTCCAGCGTTATCTCTTCGCCCAGGTCCCGCACGGCGCCGTCCACCCGGACGCGCACGAAGCCGGCCTTGCGGGCGTCCTCGAACGCCTTCTGGTACTCCCCCTTACGATCGCGCACCAGGGGGGCGAGGATCATCAGCCTCTTTCCCGGCGGCAGGCCGAGGATAGAGTCCACGATCTGCTGTACCGTCTGACGCTCTATAGGGCGGCCACACTGGGGGCAGTGGGGATGGCCGACGCGGGCGAACAGGAGGCGGAGGTAGTCGTATATCTCGGTCTGGGTGGCCACGGTGGAACGCGGGTTGCGGGAGGCCCCCTTCTGGTCGATGGATATGGCGGGGGAGAGCCCCTCGATGTAGTCGACGTCCGGCTTCTCCATCAGCCCCAGGAACTGGCGGGCGTAGGCGGAGAGGGACTCCACATAGCGCCGCTGTCCTTCCGCGTAAATCGTGTCGAAGGCGAGGGAGGACTTGCCGGAGCCGGAGACGCCGGTGATGACGACGAGCTTATCGCGGGGGATCTCTACGTCGATGTTCTTCAGGTTATGCTCGCGGGCGCCGCGAACGATTATCGAGTTAAGGGGCATAGTGCTCTAATTGTCCCTTCGAGTTTCAGCTGCTATTTGCCGGTCCAATTCTTCAAGGGCCATCGGGCTCACGAACCAGACAGGTTTGGGAATTTCACTGAATCTAGCCATGATGGCTCGACCAGGGTGAATGGGCCATATCTCATCAGTCAACCACTGTTGAAGCACCGCCTGATGGGTTGAGAAATCTGGATGCCCCAACCAAAATTCACCAGCTATCGTGGCGACGTCTAACCGAATGGTCGTCGGGGTGGCAACCCATCTCCCACATTGATCCCAGGCCGCGACGGCTTCTTGCTTGATTGAATCTATAGATGGTTGCCAAGTCGCGACCTCGTGTTCGAAGTCCTGGTCATTTTGAATAGCTCTATAAGATGTTTCCAACCTTAGACGGCGCGCTATCTCTGTCCGAGGCACGAGGCGCAGATTAGGTGTTAGTACTTGTTCGCTGCTACCACCGACAACGTCGCCAATTGCACTGACGATGTCTTCAATGCTCAGATCAGCGATTTCTTCTTCCACATCCTTGGTTGTAGCAAGCGGGTTTAGCAAGAACATTGTCTGATCCGTCTCAGTCATACCGCCAAGTCTTCTGAGCGCCCGTATGACTGTACGGAAAACTACTAACGGCCAAACCCGGCCAAATATCGTCTTGCACTCGACAACAAGTGTCAGTGTTCCCATATCAATCAAGTAGTCTGGAACTCTGGTCTTGTTGCTCCGGCGCAACTTGGACACGCCTGACCACTCGAATAAAGTAGCTACGGCGAGCATTTCCCAAGCGACAGAGTGAATCCTCTTGTCAAGCCAGTAACCGCTCTCGCCTCCGATCTCCTTGAACCAATTCCTGATTCCACCTACGGAATGTTTATCGAAAGCCTCCAGATTGTGCTCCAGGGCATCGAGCGAGGTGGCTTCAGGAGAGAACTTGGCTAGTTGCCTAGCCATATGATCGATACTCTCCTGATCCGGTTTCCAATAGGGCTCAAGGTCGTCGGTTAGGCGTCGAGTAAAGTTGACCAGTTCAGGTGACTTGATCCAGTCATCTTCGGCCAGGCGCACCTTGAGCCACGCTCCAAGGCTCGAGTCCACTCTGGGCCTCGCCTCGATTTCGCGGATGAGCCGTGCAGCGGTGGTCTCCAAGCGTTCTAGCACTTCGTCAGACATAGGAGATCATTCCTGCTCTTTGGATCATCAACTCAGCCCGTTGGTCAAAAGCTTATTTTACCGCCCTGCCAAGATTAGAACAAGGGTTTTAGATGGCGTCTTGCGCGAGCCGCCGCTAGAATAGTAGCCAATTGCGGATAACCAGAGGTGAGGAGAAGCCAGTGAGGATACGTCTTCCAACAGTACTAGTGGGGACCCTGGCGGTCTTGGCCGTAGTGCTGGCCGCCTGCAACGGCGACGGTAACGGCGGCCAGACGCCGGCAGCGGACGGAGGAGACATGACACAGGGACCACCAGCGGTATCCGGGGAGACGATCACAACGGGCAGCGGGCTCCAGTACATAGACATCGTCGCCGGGACCGGGGACTCGCCGCAGCCGACAGAGACGGTAGTGGTGCACTACACCGGCTGGCTGGAGGACGGTACGAAGTTCGATAGCTCCCTGGACCGCGGCCAGCCGTTCAGCTTCTCCATCGGCCTGGGTCAGGTGATCAGGGGCTGGGACGAAGGGCTGGCGACGATGCAGGTGGGCGGCAAGCGACGGCTGATCATCCCATCGGACCTCGCCTACGGTGAGGCCGGAGCCGGTGGCGGATCTATCCCTCCCAACGCGACCCTCATCTTCGACGTGGAGCTGCTGGAGATCCAGTAGTGCCGTTAGCAGCGGCCCAGGGTTGACTTGCGCAGCCTTCGCTGTACAATGGCGACCGTCAATCTTAGCCGAAAGGAGATCAAAGAGATGCCGGAACACCCGAACGTGGGCCTGTTCAGGAAGGGGTATGAAGCGTTCGCCAAGGGGGACATAGCGACGCTCAGGGAGCTGTTCAGCGAGGACGTGGTGTGGCATGTCTCCGGCAACAGCCCAATCTCGGGCGAGTACAGGGGGCAGGAAGCGGTCTTCGCCTTCTTCGCCCGGATCGCGGAGCTGAGCGGAGGCACATTCCGCATCGATCTGCACGACGTTGTGGCCAACGACGAGCACGCGGTGGCGCTGGTGCGGTCGACGGCCAGCCGCCAGGGGAAGCAGCTAGATTCGCGGGAAACGCACATCTCCCACGTCAGAAACGGGAAGATCACGGAATTCTGGGGTTTCCCGGAAGACCTGCGAGTGCCCGACGAGTTCTGGTCTTAGCCCAGCCGCTTACCGAACTCGTCCAGCCTCTGCTCCAGCTCCCGCTGGACGGCGGCCATCGTGAAGTCGCCGCGCGTGCGCTCCAGGATGCCGCGCATGGCGTCGGTGGTGCGGCGCAGGCCGCCCGTAATCGCCTCCGGGAAGTCCATGGTGACAAGTACGTCGTAGATGTCGCCCATGGCGGCCAGCACATCCTCGCAGTGCGCCACGTCCCCCTCGCGCAGCGAGTCCAGCAGGTGCCGTCGCAGCTCCCCTATCGTTTCCGCGACGCCGTTCATGTAGGCCGCGGCGAGCACGCCGAGATCGTCCGGCCCAGGCAACGGCCGGCCGGCGATGAGGGCGAGGGTGGTAGCGGCCTCGGCGTACTCCTTCTGGGCGTCGTGTACGAAGCCGGCGTGGAAGATATCCCGGTGCTGGGAAAGGGCCGCGCCAACCTGCTTCAGATTAGCGGCCGCTTTCGCGATCAGCTCCTCGGCTGCCTCGAACTCGCGGCGGTGGACACAGCGGATGGCGTTGGCGGAGAAGCGGATCGTCTCGCGGCAGAGGGGGAGCGCCTGTTCGCGGGCGCGGTGCTTCGCCGTAAAGTGGTCGCGGGCGGAGTCCGCGATCTCGTTCAGGCCGTCGGTGTTCATGGTGTCAGCGCCCCTCACAGATCCTTTACCGGCTCCGGTAACTCGCCCTCCCGCGCGGCGTCGATCATCTTCTTCGCCTCCTCGGGCATCTCAATACCGGACTCCCGGAACTTGCGCTCCGCCCAGCGGCCGATCTGGCGGGGGTCCTTGTAGTCCTCCAACCGCTTGGGCTCCGAGCCGTAGTCCCCCATAATAGTCGATCCCGAGCGGTGATAGGCGAAGCCGGATACGGCCAGCTCCAGCCGCCGCGAGCCGCACACTTTGCAGCGGATCTCCCTAGAAGAGGCTATCGTCTTCTGGAACACGCTGGTCAGGCGTCTGCACTTGCGGCACTTATACTCGTAGATCGGCATTATAAGTCCCCGGCGAACGCCTCTTCGACGTCATCGCCGTCGCTGAGGTCGTCCGGCATCTCACCGGCCTCCATTCGATCCAGCTCCGCCTCCGCCTCCGCGTCCAGCGGCTCTCCCATCTGCCGGCTCATGCGGCGCACCCAGCGCGCCATCGAGGTGGGGTCATTCTCGTCCACGTCCGCCAGGCTGGACTCGTCCAGGCTGGAGAAAGCGTCCTCCTCAGAGCGAACGACAGATACGCGGGAGATGAGACGGGACATCTTGCGGGAGCCGCAGTGGGAGCAGACTGCATCTGCGCCACCGCCGATGCTGCGGGTGAACACGGAGGTGCGGCGGCGGCACCTATCGCATCGGAACTCGTATATCGGCATACGCTTACCAGCCTTCGGCCTGGCGACGCTGGGCTATCTCATCGCGGACGGCGCAGGTGTACAGGAACGGACAGTCGGCGCAGTGAGGCGCGATGGTCGGTTCGTACTCCCTCTCCCTCTGCATATCTTTCGCCGCAGCCAGGGCTCTGGCCAGCGTCTGCTCCTTGTCCGCGGGCCTCAGTTCGGTCGTCCAGACGGAGCCGCCATCCAGATACCAGAAAGAGGCGCGAGAGACCGTGCGCTCCAGCTTGCTCTCGACCATTATAGCGTAGAGCTGTAGCTGGGAGGCGTCCACGTCCCCGGGGTGGGAGCCGGTCTTGTAGTCGATGATGTGCAGGGTCCCGTCCGGCTCTTCGTCGATGCGGTCCATGCGACCGAAGAGCGTGACCTCGGGAGCGATCTGGACCTGGACGTACGCCTCCACCTGGAACGGCTCAGCCCCCAGGTCTTCTCGCTGAGCGAACTCCTGGAGGGCACTAAGGTTGCGGTCATGCAACTCGTCAACCCCCGTCATCCTCAGATAGCGGGGTGATAGGGCGGCCCAGCGCTCCTCGAACATGGCGATAAGTCGCTCCGAGTCACGCTCGTCTCGTGGGAGCTTGCCGAAGAAGTCGCACAGGACGTTGTGCACCAGCGACCCGGCCGTGTCGGCGGGACGCAACCGGGCCTGCAGCTTGTCGACGTACTGGTAGCGGTAGCGCAGGTGGCAGGTGTTGAAGACGCGGACCCGCAGCGGCGATAGGCGGAACACAGCCATTACATTTTAGCTTCTTGCTTATCCCCGCAGCGCCGTCAGGGACGACCTGTTCGCCACCTCCAGGCCGCGACTGGCCAGCAGCAGCGCATGCTGGCCGATGACGTCGAAGCCGGCCCCGACGGTGCCACCGGCCAGGTAGCGGGCATGCATATTCTCCAAGATGACTGCCAGCTTGAAGTGGGCCAGGACAGTATAGAAGTCCAGATTGCCCAAGTCACGCCCGCTGCGCTCCGCGTAGCGTGACGTCACCTCCTTGCGGGTGGGGAAGCCGGGTAGCGCGGTGATGGCCGTGCTGGCGATTCCAGGCGCGGCGGGGACGCCGCCTGACTCTTCGTCCGTCCAGTACATCATCAGCAAGCCGACATCGGCCAGGGGGTCGCCCAGAGTGGCCATCTCCCAGTCCAGCACGGCGACGATGCGCCCCTCCTCGTTGAGGATGCAGTTGTCCAGGCGGTAGTCGCCGTGGACGATGCCGTTGCCGCTCTGCGATGGGAGGGCGGCGGCAAGCCGGCGGGCCAGCTCCTCGAAGTCGGGCACGTCCCGGGTCTTGACCCGCGTCAGCTGCTCGGTGAAGCGCCGTACCTGGCGCTCCAGATAGCCCTCCGGCTTGCCGAAGTCACCCAACCCGACGTCAGCGGGCACGATCGAGTGCAGATGGACAAGGATGTCGATCAGCTCGTCGGCGGTGCGGCGGCGCTGGGCCTCATCGAAGCGTCGCGCGAACTCCGCGCTATCGGCGG
>JADFNQ010000060.1 GCA_022563285.1 Chloroflexota bacterium
TGGAGGTAGTGAACCGCGTGTTCTCGCCGACCGAGCAGGAGTTCGCTGAGGCGAAAGAGGTAGTCCGTGTTCTGGAGAAGGAGGGGATCGCTAAGGGCCGCGCCGCCATCCCCGTGAACGGAAAGATGATCGATACACCGATCTACTGTCAGGCCAGGCGCCTTCTGCGATGGGCGGAGGCGGCCGGGACCGCGCCGAAGGAGTAGCTCATGGCCACGCCGTCCCTGGTGACCCTCACCGAAGAGCAGCAGATGATCGTGTCTGAGGTGCGGCGCTTCGTGGAGAAGGAGGTGCTGCCCGTCGCCACGGAGATGGAGCACGCCGACGAATACCCCGTCGACCTCGTGGAGCAGATGAAGGCGCTGGGGATGTTCGGCGCCACGATCCCTCAGGAGTACGGTGGCCTGGACCTCCCGTTCGCCACCTACGCCGCTATCGTGGAGGAGCTGTCCCGAGGCTGGATGAGCCTGGGCGGCATCATCAACACCCACACGATGGTCTCCTGGATGATCAAGACCTACGGCAGCGACGAGATGAAGTCGCGCCTGCTGCCCACAATGGCCACCGGCGAGCGGCGGGCCGGCCTGTGCATGACCGAGCCCAACGCCGGCTCCGACCTGCAGGCGATCAACATGACCGCCGTCCGGGACGGGGACGACTACGTCCTCAACGGCACCAAGATGTTCGTGACCAACGGCGTCCACGGTAAGCTGTTCGCCGTGCTCACCAAGACCGACCCCAAGGCCAAGCCGCGCTACAAGGGCATGAGCACGTTCATCGTGGAGAAGGAGCCTACGCCGGGAATGACCGTGGGGCGGATAATCGAGAAGCTAGGCTACAAGGGGGTCGACACCACGGAGCTGTTCTTCGAGGACGCCCGGGTGCCAGCAGCTAACCTGGTGGGAGGCGAGGAGGGGCAGGGCTGGTATCACATCATGTCCACGATAGAGATCGGCCGGATCAACGTGGCCTCGCGGGCCGTGGGGGTGGCCACGGCTGCCTTCGAGGACGCCATCAAGTACGCCAAGCAGAGGCACGCCTTCGGCCAGCCGATCGCCAACCACCAGGCGATCCAGATCATGCTGGCGGAGATGGCGACGAAGATCGAGGCGGCGCGGCTGCTTACCCGGGCCGCCGCCGCCAAGAAAGACGCCGGCGAGCGGACGGACCTGTGGGGAGGGATGGCCAAGCTGTTCGCTACGGAGACCGCCCAGGAGGTCGCCCTGCAGGCGATGCGCATCCACGGCGGTTACGGCTACACCACGGAGATGCGGGTGGAGCGGTACTACCGCGACACTCCCTTCATGCTCGTGGGTGAAGGTACAAACGAGATCCAGAAGCTGGTTATAGCCCGCAACCTGCTCAAGATGTACGGAGACTAGCCATGGCCCAGTTCGGACGTTACTTCGAGGAGTTCAACGTCGGCGACGTGTACAAGCACTGGCCCGGCCGCACGATCACGGAGTCCGACGACATGTTGTTCTGCATGCTGACGATGAACCACCATCCCCTGCACATCGACGCCAACTACGCCAAGGACAGCGACTACGGCCGCCAGGTGGTGGTGGGCAACCTCGTAGTGGACATCGCCATGGGCCAGAGTGTTCCCGACGTCAGCGGAAAAGCGCTGGCCAACCTGGGGTTCGAGAAGATCGAATTTCTCGCCCCCACCTTCCACGGCGACACAATCTACTCGGAGTCGGAGGTGTTGGAGAAGAAGGAATCGTCATCGCGGCCCGACCGGGGCATCGTCAGCGTGGAGACACGGGCGCATAACCAGGAGGGGAAGCTGTTGATGCGGTTCCGCCGCTCGGTGATGGTCGCCAAGCGTCCGGCGGGCGAGGCGGGAGCGGAGACGCCGAAGTAACCCCGTCTAGGGGGAGGCAGCGTATGGCGGAGAAGCAAGAGCTGGAGCGGATCGCGGAGGAGAGGAAGCGGTGGGAGGAGACCACGCTCAAGAAGGCGCTGGACCGCGCCGGCGAGCGTTCGGACGTGGACTTCCGCACCAGCTCCACCGAGACCCGGACCCTGTACACCCCCCCGGACATCGCGGACACGGACTACGGCCGCGATGTAGGCTTCCCGGGCGAGTACCCCTACACCCGCGGGGTGCAGCCGACCATGTACCGCGGCCGCCTGTGGTCCATCCGCCAGTACGCCGGCTACGGCACCGCCGAGGAGACGAACGAGCGGTTCAAGTTCCTGCTCAAGGAGGGCCAGCGCGGCCTCTCCGTCGCCTTTGATCTGCCCACTCAGCTAGGGTACGATTCCGGCGACCCGATGTCGGAGGGGGAGGTGGGCAAGGTGGGGGTGGCGATCGACACCCTCCACGACATGGAGACGACGTTCGACGGCATCCCCCTGGACCAGATCAGCACCTCGATGACGATAAACGCCCCCGCGGCGATTCTCGTGGCGATGTATGCCGTGGTGGGCCAGAAGCAGGGCGTTCCCAACGACAAGATCCAGGGCACCGCCCAGAACGACGTGCTCAAGGAGTACGTGGCCCGCGGCACCTATATCTATCCGCCGCGGCCCTCGCTGCGGCTGGCCGCCGACCTGATGGCCTACTGCGCCAAGGAGCTGCCCCGGTTCAACAGCATCAGCATCAGCGGCTACCACATCCGCGATGCGGGCTCCAGCGCCGTCCAGGAGATGGCGTTCACCTTCGCCAACGCGATCGCCTACATCGACGCGGCACTGGAGCGGGGCGTTGAGATCGATAGCTTCGCGCCGCGCATCTCCTGGATCTTCAACACGCAGAACAACCTCCTGGAGGAGATCGCCAAGTACCGCGCCCTGCGCCGGATGTGGGCCAAGATCATGCGCGAGCGTTACGGCGCCAAGGACAGCCGTTCCTGGATATTCCGCACCCACGTGCAGACCGGGGGCGCCACCCTCACCGCCCAGCAGCCGGAGTTGAACATCGTGCGGGCGACGCTGCAGGCGCTGGCCAGCGTCCTGGGCGGTGTGCAGTCGCTGGCGCTATCCTGCTACGACGAGGCGCTGGCGCTGCCCACGGAGGAGGCCCAGCGCATCGCGGTGCGTACCCAGCAGATCATCGCCTTCGAGAGCGGCGTCACCGACACGGCCGACCCCCTGGGCGGCTCCTACTACATCGAGTGGCTGACGAACGAGCTGGAGAAGGGGGCGTGGGAGTACCTGGACCGCATCGAGGACATGGGCGGGGCGGTCTCCGCCATCGAGTCAGGGTACATCCAGCGGGAGATCCAGGAGGCGTCCTGGGCCTACCAGCGCGCTGTGGACGAGGGGAAGAAGACGGTTGTGGGGGTGAACAAGTTCCAGGTGGAGGAGGAGTCGCAGATGATCTTTCGGGTGAACCCGGAGGCGGAGCGGGTGCAGATCAAGAAGCTGGAGGCGTTCAAGAAGCAGCGCGATGGCGCCGCCGTGGAGGCCGCCCTCATGCGGCTGGACGACATCTGCCGCGACGGCGAGAACCTGATGTACCCGATCATGGAGGCGGTACGGGTCTACGCGACCCTGGGCGAGATCTGCGACGTGATGCGTAAAGCATTCGGAGACTACCGCGCTCCGACGGCCGTGTAGCCGGCGCAACAGAACAGGGGGGAGGGTCACCGTGTCCTGTCTGAACCACGATAAGGTCGCCATCGTCACCGGCAGCTCCCGGGGGCTGGGCCGGGCCATCGTGCGAGAGCTTGCCGACCACGGCTGCAAGGTAGTGATCAACTACTTCCAGAGCAAGGAGCTTGCGGAGCAGCTAATGGCGGAGCTCAAAGACAAGGGCCAGGAGGCGATCAGCGTGCGGGCAGGCGTGGCCCATCCCAACGATGTCCAGAACCTGATCGATACGACAGTCAAGGAGTTCGGCGGCATCGATATCCTGGTGAACAACGCCGGCGTTAACAGGGACCGGACCATCCGCCGCATGTCGGCGGAGGAGTGGCAGGAGGTGATCGCCACCGACCTGAGCAGCGTCTTCTACTGCACCAACGCGGCGCTGCCGCACATGATCGAGCGCGGCGGCGGCCACATCGTCAACATGTCGTCGATCGTGGGGCAGATGGGGAACCTGGGACAGTCCAACTACGCCGCCGCCAAGGCGGGGATCGTCGGCTTCACGAAGTCGGCGGCGCAGGAGTTTGCCCGCTTCAACATCACCGTAAACGCCTTGTGCCCGGGCTTCATCGCGACGGAGATGGTGACCGAGCTGAGCGAGGAGGTGCAGCAGGCGTTGCTGGCGAAGATCCCTCTGGGCCGCTTCGGCAAGCCGGAGGAGGTGGCCCGCCTCTGCCGCTTCCTGGTGGCCGAGGGTGACTTCATAACCGGCGCCCAGATCAACATCAACGGCGGCATGTACCTCCAGTAGCCACCACTCCTCGTACGATGTCCGCAGACGCCCGCTCGCACCAGACCGATAAGCGACCCGCCCCGCGGCCGACGATACCTCTGCGCCGCCTGTTCCTCCTGACGGTGCTTACGGCGGCGCTCGCCTTTGTCCTCCAGGTCGTGCTCGCCGCCACGAGCGTCCCGGCGGCGGTGGCTCTCAACCTGCTCCTAGTCCCCATCGCCGCCGGCGCGGTGATCTTCCTGGGGCTGAGGCCGTACCCCGCGGCCGGCCGCCTGCGGCTGGCCATGATGGTGACGGTGGCGCTATTCCTGGCGGGCCTTACGATCGGCTAGCGCTGGCACCAGTGCGCTGCCCTCCCGTTGCTGCCGCGGTCAAGCGTATAATCGGCGGTGTCGAATGGAGGTGCCGTGGGCGCTAGAACGTTCCTGATGCTCGGGGCCGCTTTCCTTCTCCTCGCCTGGACTGCGTCGGCCACGGGCCTGATCCGACGTGCGCCCGCTTTCCTGCGACTCCTCGTTGCCGCCATTTTCGTTCTTGCCGCCGTCCGAGTTGGGCTAAGCATCGCCATCATCGCATTCGACGTATCGCCCATCTCGCTTCTGATCCCGATTTCGCTCGGCATCCTGGCCTGGTGGCTGAGGCCGGGACGCAGTCTAGACCCCTAGACGAGCCATCCCTAACAGCGGCTCCGCGGTGGCCCCTCAATCAGAAGGAGCCGCCGACCAACCCCCAGACACCATAGGTGTAGAAGGGCACCCAGAAGGCGCCGAAGACGGGCGCGGCTACGATCGTGAGGGCGTACGTAGTCCGGCCTGAATAACCGAGAAGGCGGAATATGAGCCAGCTCAACACCGGCCCGAGCAGCACCATCGCCAGGAGGTTCGCCAACCAGCGCCTCGCCGGCCCGGCGGTGTCCGCAATGCTGCGTACCCAGCGCTCGAAGCCACGGCCGAGCCGGGCGAAGAACAGTAGAATCGCCAACACGACCGCGACGGCGGCGAGGAGTACCGCTATGTCGGCTCGGTGATCGACCGTCCAGTCCGCCATATCGCCGCCGGCAAGAGCGACGGCGAGCCCAACCGCGACCGCAACGCCGGAGGCGCCCAGCGCGGCGAGCAGCACGCCGATCCCGCTGCCTGTCAGCACGCGGTTCGATAGCCCGGTCAGGCGCCCGCGTTGCGAGTCGATCCAGGGCGACATGCGCGGCCAGAGGAAGTCTCTGCCCGCCAGGACGGCCACCCCCAGCAGGGCCCAGATGGCGATGAACGCGGCGAGCCCCCAGGCGAACCCGAGCCCCTCAACGAGAAGCACGATGTGGGCGATGAAGAGGGCTTCGCCCAGGACTAATTGCGCTGCAACCGGAATGGAAACGAGAGAGAGGACAGCCACGCGGCGCAGGCCGGCTGCGCTGGCCACCTTAACTTCTGGAGATGTGCTCACTTCGATACGCCTCACGGCTGCCGGCCTCGCGGCCCGGCATCCGCCTGCGATAGTAACACGGCGCGGCCACAGCTATATGTGGGGCAAGGCCCTGCGGTGATACCGGCCCTATTGCCACTGACGTGAGTGCGGGCTGGGGGACTGCCCGCTTCCGGTGCTTGCGCGTCTTAGCGGATTAGTGGAGCAGCTCCGGCATCATCTCCACCGGTTGTACATGCGGATGGCTGAACAGCGACGAGGAGCCGTTCTCGGGCGCCTGCTCCGCTCCGTGAGCGTCGCTAAACGCCTCCGCGAGCTGGACTTCCTGTTGTGCGGACGAATCGTCAACGGGCCCGGACGAGTCCTGATGCCTGCTCACCAGCTCTACTTTCGGGCGCTGAGACACCTGCGCCTCCATTTCGGCGCCGGCGAAGACGCGTATACGCTCCCGCTCATAGCCCGCTTCGAGGAACGTCTCAACGAGCCGCTCGGCCTCGGCGGTGGTGTCCAGAACCACGATCTCACCGTGCTTCGGATCACCGGGATCGGCGACGAGCACTATGACCTTGTTGTCCATGAAACCGTCCCTCCTCATTCTGCGGGCCGCCTTCGGTTTATAGGGGTATCGGCAGCCCGCTATAGGTACCCTAATCCTTTAACCGTGAGTGTGGCTCAGTGTTACAGCGGCGAAGAACCGCGGCCGCTCGCCGTGCTAAAATCCGTCCCGTGCTGACCTACGATCGCGAAGCCGCCGTCGCCCACCTGCGCAACGCGGACCCTATACTGGCCCGCGTCATCGACAGCGTTGGGCCCTTCACGATGGAGCCGCGCGACGGGTCGTACCGGTCCCTAGCCCGCGCCATCTTCTTTCAGCAGCTCGCCGGGCCGGCGGCGCGAGCGATCATGAACCGCGTCCTGGAGGGGCTGGGCACGGACGATAGGCGCTTCTTCAGCCCGGAGGAGTTCCTGTCGGCGACGGACGAGGAGATCCGCTCGGCGGGCCTCTCGCGCCAGAAGCTCGCCTGCCTGCGCGACCTTTCCCAGAAGTTCGCGTCCGGCGAGCTCTGTGAGGATGAGTTCGCCGCCCAGGACGACGAGGAGGTGGTACGACGGGTCGCCGCCGTGAAGGGGATCGGGCGCTGGACGGCGGAGATGTTCCTGATCTTCTCCCTGGGCCGGCCGGACGTGCTGCCGGTGGACGACCTGGGGGTGCGACGCGGCTTCCAGCAGGCGTACGGCATCGCCGAACTGCCTTCGCCGGAAGAGATGGAGCGCATCGCGGAGCGGTGGCGGCCCTACCGCAGCGTGGGCACGTGGTACATGTGGCGCACCCTGGGCGTGGCGCTGCCGGAGGAGGGGCGATGAAGAAGGGGAAAGGCGCGTTCTCGCTGCCCCGAGGCCGCGTGGGGTAGAACCCTACAGAAGCTGCGGGCCTGCCCGATAGACAAGGTGCGAGCGGAGACCTACAGTGGCGCCGAGGGAAGGAGGGTCGCCATGTGGACGATAAACATTCGAATCGGGCGGGCGGAGCTGTTCACCCTGGCCAGCCTTCCGGTTGTGGCTGCTCTCCTCGTGCCCGCTTTCATGATCGACTGGACCATCGCGCTGGTGCCAACGCTGGGGTATCTCGTCGCGCTCGGGGCGGCCTACACG
>JADFNQ010000061.1 GCA_022563285.1 Chloroflexota bacterium
CATCTCTTCCAGCTGGTTGGTGAACTTTTGAACCTGTTTGGTGATGCGGGCGCGGACGTAGAACGCCGGCAAAATGTACCCCACGACGCCGGCTACCAGGGCCAACAGAAGCGCGATGGTGGTCGCGCCGCCCAAGAGAAGGATGACGGCGAAGCCCAGCAAGCCCACCAGAACGCGTAGAGTAACGTACTCGTGTAGCTTGAGGGCCAGCCCGGCACGATCCAGTTGGGAGCGGGTTCGCTCAGCCCAGGCGCTTCCCCGGTCGCGTAGCGCTAGTGGGGTGGAGCCATCCGCCTCCGGCGTGGAGTATCTCTCCAACGTCTGCAGGCGGCGCCAGGCCGCGGTGCCGCTTCTCCCCTTCGCCTGGTAGTGGCCGACGATGATCAGGAGCACGCCGAGGAAGGCGGCGGCGGCTGCAACTAGTGCTAGTCCCATAGTTTACCCCCTTACCTCAGAGAACAGCTCACTGGAGAATGAGATGCCCATCTGGCTCAGCCGCTCCAGGAACCGCGGCTGGATGCCTGTGGGTACCATCCGGCCCAGCACTTGGCCGTTGGCGTCCAATCCCTCATGGTGAAAGAGAAACAGGTCTTGCATCGTTACGATCTGACCTTCCATGCCGGAGATCTCGCTAACGGCTACCACCTTGCGGGAACCGTCCACGTAACGGGCCAGGTGAATGATGATGTGAAGCGCGGACGCCATCTGTTCGCGGATCGCCCGCACCGGCAGATCGAATCCCGCCATGAGGATCATGTTCTCCACCCGCATCAGGGCGTCGCGGGGCGAGTTGGCGTGTACGGTAGAGACAGATCCTTCGTGGCCGGTGTTCATCGCCTGCATCATGTCGAACGCTTCGGAGCCACGGACCTCACCGACGAGGATCCGGTCCGGACGCATGCGCAGGGCGTTTCTCAACAGGTCTCGCTGAGTGACTTCGTGCTTCCCTTCCAGGTTCGCCGGCCGCGCTTCCAGCGATACCACGTGGGGCTGCTGCAATCGCAGCTCCGAAGGGTCCTCGATGGTCACGATTCGCTCTGTGGCCGGGATGTAGGCAGAGAGCGCGTTAAGGAGAGTGGTCTTGCCGCTGCCCGCGCCGCCGGAGATCAGCGTATTCAGCCGCCCCTTGACGCAGGTGTTTAGGAACTCCGCCAGGTCCGGCGTGAGGGTGCCGGCGTTCATCAAGTCTCCCATAGTGTACTTATCGGTGCGGAACTTCCGGATGGTGATCGTAGGGCTCTTGGGAGACACCGGTGGGATGATGATGTTCACGCGCGAGCCGTCCTCAAGGCGGGCGTCCACGTATGGTGAGGTCTCGTCCACGCGCCTGCCGAGCGGTGCTAGTATGCGCTCTGCGATGCGCATGATGTGGCGGTCGTCGCGGAAGCGGGTGTTGCTGAGGCTGATGAGCCCGTCGCGCTCGTAGTAAACGTTATCGGCGCTGTTTACCATCACCTCTGATATCGAGGGGTCGGACAGCAGCCCTTCGATCGGCCCCAGGCCTACCACTTCGTCGGCCACGTGAGAGATGAGATCGTCGCGCTCCACTCCCACTACCTCCGGGGCGATCTCACGGATGATGGCGAGGGTGGCCTTCTCCACTATCTCGCGGGCCTGCTCCAGGGGCAGCTTCTCTATTGCGGACGCGTCCATCTCCTCAATGAGGCGGTGGTGGACGGCGAACACGGTCTCCCACTGCGCCTCGCTGAGGCCGTCCTGGCTGTAGCGACGGCCGTTGCCAGCCTGAGGCTTGGATATCTCCTTGAACTTCTCTTGCCATGTCGTCATGACTTCTTATCCTCCCCTGTTGTGCACTCTAGCGATTGAACAGCCGCGTGAGCAGGCCGCTAGCGGCTCCACCATTTCCTTGGCCGTAACCGTTTTCGCCGTGCTTGAACTCAATGCCGGCGAGCATCGCCGCCAGCTCCGTGATGTTCGTCGACACGCTCGATTGTGGCCGGTCTATCACGACCGGCAACCCGACCTGTGCGCTGGAGGCTATCCCTTCATCATGGGGGATGGACCAGAACACTTCGCGCCGGAGCACTTTGCTCACGTCATCTTCATGCAGCGAGTTAGCGTTGGTGGCGTGGTTGACGATCAGCTTGATCTTGTCGTCGTTGTTGATGCCGCCGCTGAGCAGCTTCAGGGCTGTGGTGGTGTCTTTGATACTTGTAATGTCAAGGCTGGTCATTAACAACACCACGGTAGCCTTCTCCAGGGCTACCGCCACCAGGTCTGTGAACGTGGCGGGGCAGTCCACCACCACGAAGTCGTGCGTCTGAGCCAGCAGTGTAAGCACTTTGCCCACTGCCTCCGGGCTCACGTTACGCCAATCGATCGGCTCGAACGGCGCCGGCAACACCCTGACCCCGCTCTGATGAAGGGTGAGGTAGCTGCCGAGACTCTCGCGGTCAAGTTCGTCCACCTTATCCGCCGCCTCCACCAGACTCATCTCGACCGGGACATCGAGCATCATGGCCGCGTCACCGAACACTGTATCCACGTCCACGATGACGGCGCTTCCGGCGTTGATCGCCACGAAAGCGGTGGCCAGGTTCGTGGCCATCGTCGTCTTGCCGATGCCACCCTTGGCGCCGAAGATCGTGACCACCATGCCCGAGCTTCTCAAGTTGGACACCGGTTCGCCCGATTGCAGCGCCTGCCGGCGCTCCTGCTGGGCTATGGCTGTCTGAACAGCCTTAATAACGTCGTCCATCTTGAGGGGCTTCGTGAGGTAATCGCGCGCTCCCGCAACCACGGCCTTACGCGCGGAATCGGCGTCCGTCATGGACGAGTAGGCCAGCACAGGCGAGCTCGGAAGTAGCTCCGTCAGCGATTCTATTGTCTGGTGGGCGCGCGCGGCGGGCTCTTCCACCCCCACCAGCACCGCGTTTGGCTTAAGCTCGGACGCCAGGGACAGGGCCTCCGCCCCGTATCCGACACCGCCCACGACGATGAACTGGGCGCGAACGAGGCCCTTCTGCAGATCGGCCCTTGTTTCGAAGTCCTGATCCACTACCAGGACTCTTGGGTTGCCTGCCATCTTGGGTTCCTCTCTCTCTTCTCTCTCCGGCCCTGCTCTCTACTGCGTTCAGTCCACGACTATGAACGTAGGCTGGACCTCTACTATGCTCTCATCCCCCGGCGCCCGGACGTCGAAGCGTATGACGCCGTACTCATCGGCGGTGGTGAGCATCTGGGCATTGTCGGGGGTCACTTCGACCGTGGCCGTAGAGGCCTGCGGCTCCGCGATGGTCTCATCGACCTCTTCGGCGAAGGTGCCGCCGGCGGTGGTCGGGGTGAGCGTCTGGGCCAGCCCCAACACCTTGACGTTCTGGATAAGCGTCACCGTGAGCACGAAGATTCGCGGCCTCTCAGTCTCGTCCGCGTCTGCGGGCGCCACCGGAGGCTCGGTTACGCTGTAGGGCGTGCCGAGTTGGGCGAGCAGGTGATTGGCGGCTTCCACCGTTTCCAACTGGAATATGGCCACCATGTCCACGTGATCGCCGGGCTTGATGTTGCCGCCCGCGGTGACCACCTCATTCACGTTCACGGATAAACCCCGCATGCCGGGCTCCACCTTGAAGGCGAGCCCGTCGCCGGCGGTATTGCTCACCGCCGAGGGAAGTATCTGCGCGCCTGCCGCTACCTCCTCCGTCACCACCCGGTCCACAAGCTGGGTGCGGCTGGTGAAGGCGTTCGCCTCAGCCTTATCAGGCGACACGAACTCCACCTTCAGCATATCGCTGGTGATACGGGTCTGGGCGGGTATCGCCTCGTTTGCCACCACCACCGGCACGTTACCGCTGCCGCCCCCGCCGCCGCTGTCGGCGCCGTTGACGGCGACGAAGACTATGACGGCGGCGATGCCGGCTAGGAGCAGGCCCAGGTAGAAGACGTAACGCTGGGTCTTGCCTCCCTGCGGCCTGGCTATCGTCTGTCCTGCCATTTCGTTCCTCCTCCTTGTTCGCTAGAAGGTGCGTTTTCGGTCCGGATACCCGGATATGATTCCTTTACTCCACCAGGGCCACGATTTCCGGGGCGAAGGGGTTGTTTGATGACTGGCTGAAGTCGAACTGCCAGGCGGCAGTGCCCCCCAGCTGCTCCAGCAATAGGTAACCCCAGACGATGCCGGTGTCAGTCACGGGGGGGTTGCCGGTGCAGTCGCCGTTATTGTGAGGCGGGCAGCGGTCCCAGCCGGCGATGTAGAAGTTGGCGATACCGTAGAGATCAATGGGTTCGAAGCCTGATTGCGGGAAGTCCTCGATGATAGCCAGAACCACCACCCGGCCCAGACACGAGGCCGACTTTACTACGGCCATATCGTAGGAGCTGACGTCGCAATCCGTGTAGGGGGATACCTCATTGAACCTCTCGACGCGGGTCCTCAGGGCCTTGTCCGTGGTCTTGCCCAGGTTGCCGGTCTGGATATCGCAGTCCAGCGTTCCGCCTGGGATGACTACCTGGGAGTCGGAGTCGCAGGCGCTCTCGCCCTGGCTACCGCACTCATTTATTATGGAATCTGTATAGTCGTTGTCGTTGGAGCCGTAGATACCAAGGGCGCCGAAGTTGCCCGGTGCGGGCTGCCCGCCGGGGCTCACCTGGAACACTAACAGAGTCTCCACCTCCATCGGGTCTCCCAGGACACCCCAAACATTCCCGAATGCGTTCGGGTCCTCGTCGACGGCATCGATCGCCCAGGGCAGGACGCAGGCGCCGAAGGCGCGGATCTTTGCCGCGGCCGCCTGCGGATTTAGGGTGGGGCTGCCCACGCCGAGCGTTTCAGCGATGAAGCTGTTGCTGGGGCGGCTGACCTTGACCCGCACCATGTCGTCGGACCCATCGGAGTCTCGGTCTATGAAGCAGAAGTTGCCCTGGGGAATGCCGTCGGAGCAGTCCGGTGGGGCCATCTGTGTGCTGGGATCGACGCCGTTGGCTACTGCCCAGTCCTCGCCGCGCAGCTCTGCGGCAACGCGGTCCGGCAGCTCTTGCGCTGCCGCCAAAGCGATGGCGTCGGCGTCATTCTGAGCGTCTCGCTTGTCCCGCAGCCACCAGCCAACGTCAACTGAGATCATGATCGCACCTAAGCCCATCATGATCACGCCAACGCCCATCACCAGCACCTGGCCGCGCTGACCGCGGGCGTGATCGAACAGCCTCCGTAACAGCGTCAACATCCGGTCCCTCCGTTCGGGTTCGCGGCTCCCGACACTGGCAGCTCCAGGCGCATATCGGTACACGAGCTGAAGTTGATGCTGTCAAAGGCAATGCCCACGAACACCTTAAGCGGGGTGATCAGTTGATATTCGTAGTCGCTCTCCACGACGACGGGGTCGCCCCGGTCGCCGAAGTCAGAGTTGCTGTCGGGGCCGTCCAGGTAGTACACGTTGACGTCCCCGTCTGTCAGCAGGCCGCTTGAGTTGGTGGCCACCCTCTTGGCGATGTCGACAGATGGGTCACAATCACTGCCGTCGCCGCAGACGGCTCCCAGCCGCGCTCCCTCTCTGGTGGCGTTGGTGACGACCACCCAGCGGCTGATGCCGACGCCGAAGTCGACGATGAGGAACAGCACAATCAGGAAGATGGGCAGCAGCATTGCGAACTCCACCGCCGCCTGGCCTCTCTCCTTTTGGTTCGCTTTAGCCTTGGACTGCATCATCACTACACTGCCTTCCTGCTGGCGCTAAGCTCCTGTTATGACCTCGGCCACCTGTTGGGCCCAGGCCGTGATAGCGGGCGAGATTACGATTGCCGCGAGAACTATCGGGATAGAGATAATACCGACGATCAGGGCGTACTCCACCATGTCCTGTCCGCATTCGTTCTCCAGGTCCCTGATAAACCATCGCTCGATTATCTCCATCGCCTTCTCTCCTCACGGCCTGGCGGCCGCTGTGGGGGCGACTCCGCCCCCACAGCAGCCACTCTGCTCTCGGTTTCCTACTAACCGGTGGGGAAGGGGCAGGTAGCGTTGCCAGGGTTGGTGATGCAGTCGGCTACCTTGGTGGCCCAGGTGTTGAAGGCAGGGCCGAGCAGGAATATGGTCGCCAGGACGACGACGATGGAGATCACCGCTGTGATCAGGGCGTACTCCACCATGTCCTGACCGCGCTCGCTCCGGAGCAGGTCCGTCAGCCAGATGTACAGCTTCAGCATTTGGTCTTCCTCCCTTGTTTGGTCTCGATGTTAATTTGTTCGTGGGGCCCCCTTGCCAAGGCGCTTCCTTGGCTGTATCCTAAATGCACGGCACCTCGCAGGACGCAGACGCGCTTTCTCACCAGGTAGGGGGCAATTACCTTGGGACGCGCAAAGGGTCCTAGTGGTGCCGAATCTTCTTAGTGCCTCTTCCTATTACGCCTCACCTCCCTTCTGGTTCTTGCTCGATGCTCTAGTTACTTTCGATTTAAGTTCGACTAAGAAGTGCTCTGACGGCGCGGCTGGCGACTGGTGGTCCTGCAGGGCCTGGGCGACCGCCAGCAGCGGTCGTAGGGTCTCCCGGTGCTCCGGGTATTTCTCCAGGCACGCTTCCAAGGACTCACCCTCCTGTAGGAACTCCAGGCATTCAGCCAACGCGTGACTTAGCGTAATAGCGGCCAAGGTCATCCTCCAACCGGCGACGGAGGGCGCACAGGGCCCGGTACTGAATTACCCGCACGGCGCCAATGCTCTTGCCGAGCACTTTGGCGATGTCCAGGTAGCTCAGGCCGTCGATAAAGCGCATAACGATGACCTGGCGCTGGTCCCCTCTGAGCGTGCGCACCCCATCCCATACCTGCTCGCCGTCCGCCTTGGCCTCACATGCAGCTTCCGGCGAGTACGTGGTGCCCTCAATTTCCATCGTCTCTGGAAGCGGGGCGTTGCCGTTGGAGCGAACCTTCTTGTGGTTCACCGTCAGGTTGTAGGCTATGCGCAGGAGCCACGCTAGGAACGGGACGCCCCGCATCTCGTATCGGGGGATCGCCTCAAGGGCGTTGAGGAAAGTCTGAGCGGTCAGATCTTCGGCCGCGTGAGTGTCGCTCGTCAGGTAGTAGACGTGGCGGAACACCCTGAACACGTATCGCTCGTACAGGGTGCCAAAGGCTTCGCGGTCGCCATTGGCCGCGTGAGCGATAAGCTTACCGTCATCGGTCTTCTGGAGGTTAGACCGACCCATAACCCTCCCCTTGGGCTAGCACGACTCTATTATTTTGTGAGCTTCCGTCGGCGTTCCGGCAAGTCAGCCGACACCCTTGCTCATTACAGATAACAGCTGTGGGATACAGATGTTACATGGTTGGAAGAGGCCCTTCAATGAACTTCTTGACATAGAAGAAGGAATTTCAGTAAATATTCGTTCTCCATCTCCTAAGCTTGACA
>JADFNQ010000062.1 GCA_022563285.1 Chloroflexota bacterium
TCTGGTGTTCTGGGTGGTGGCTACGCTGTTCGGCTTCAGCTACGCCGGAGAGAAGATGCCCTGGCTCAGCGTGAACACCTCGCTGCCGGTGATCGTCCTGGGGGCGTTCGCGCTGGGGCAGCTGGTCACCTCGGAGGCCCCGCGCAAAGCGGCGCGGTGGCTGGGCCCGTACGCCCGGCCGCTGGCAGCCGGAGCATTGGGGGTGGCCGCCGCGGCCCTGGGCGTCTTTGGGCCGGCGGAGAGTCCCTGGATCGCGTTACGTGTCCTGCTGCTCCTCGGGGCGGTTCTGGGTATCCTCTGGCTCATGCTGCCCGTGAGCCTGGAGCGGCTGGGCGCCTGGACGCTTGGCCGTCGACCTCGACGGCGAAGGCAACAAGGGGGCGGCTACGCGCGATTTGCCGTCATTGGTTCCTCTGCGCTCGCGGGAGGCCTCCTAGCGATCACCCTGTTTGTCGGCGTGCGCGCTACCTACGAATTCGGGGACGTGCCGCGGGAGCTGCTGGTCTACACCCAGACTTCCCCCCTCGTGCCCGACGTGGTCAAGAGCATCAAGGATGCGTCCCGAACCTCGGGCCTGAACGAGGAGTTGCCCATCGTCGTCGAGGGCGGACTTGAGCCCTGGGCGTGGTACCTCCGCGACTATAATCAGGTCAGCTATACGACCGTCGGGTCGGACGGGCCGCCACCCGATGCGGTGCTGTTGCTGCTGGCAGAGAACGACCAGGCGATGCAGCCGTACGCCGACCAGTACCAGGAGCCGGTCCGCTTCCCACTGCGCTGGTGGTTCCCGGAGTTCTCAACTTACAAAACCCTGCCCACCGCAGACGTTTACAGGGGCATCAGGTTGGACACTATCCCTCGTTTTCTATTCATTGGCGACGACGAGCGCGGTGATGCCTTCATAAGCAGCCTGTTCCGGGCCAGCACCTGGGACACCTGGTGGCAGTACTTCCGCAACCGCAGGCCGCCGCTTGAGGCCGCTACACCGGAGGACACCCTGGGCCGGCTGGAGATGGTGGCCTACTTCCCCAAACAGTACGACGTAGAACTGCCGGGCTCGGCGCCCGGGCCGCAAGCGCCAGAGGTCACCCCGATTTCCCCGCCGTCTCTACCGCCAGAGCAGCAGCTGCCGGTCGACCTGGTGCTGGGCCAGCCGGGCAGCGGGCCCGGTTCCTTCAACGAACCTGCGGGGCTCACCATCGACTCCCAGGGCAACCTGTATGTGACCGACATACTGAACCACCGCGTCCAAAAGTTCGACGCCGAGGGGAAGTTCCTGGCCCAGGTGGGCGGTAACGGTTCCGGCGAAGGCCAGTTCAATGAGCCCTGGGGCATCGCCGTCGACCTCGAGGGGAACCTCTGGGTGGCCGACACGTTCAACCACCGCATCCAGAAGTTCGACCGCGACCTCAACTTCCTGCTCGCCTTCGGCATCCCGGTCACCAGCCAGGAGGACCCTGAGCCCGAAGGCTTCTGGGGGCCCCGTGACGTGGCGATAGACGCCGAGGGCAACGTATGGGTCGTCGACACCGGCACCGGCCGAGTCATCAAGTACAGCACCGAAGGCAGATTCCTTCAGGCGTTCGGTGGGATGGGCGAAGGCAGCGGCAAGTTCCAGGAGCCGACGGCCATCGAGATCGCGCCGGGCGGCGACATCTTCGTCGCTGACAGCGGTAACCGCCGCGTCCAGCGCTTTGATGCCTCCTTCAACTTCCTCGCCGAGTACGCCGTCCCCGGCTGGCTGTTCGTGGACCCGGTGGCCAAGCCCTACATCGCCCTCCTGCCGGACGGCGGCCTAATCGTCAGTGATCCCACTCAGAACAAGCTGTTCCACCTGGACGAGGGCGGCTCCCCGGTCGCTACCTTCGACGCTGAAGGCGCCCCGCTGGCGCTGCCCCGCGGCGTCGCCTTCGACAGCCGCGGCTACTTGTGGGTGGCGGAGGCAGATACCGACCAGGTGCGCCGTTTGCCCCTGAGCGACCTTGCGCCACCGTAGGCCTATTTGCCGCCGCTCAATACCTGTAGCTATACTAGAGTAACCGAAATTATGACATCCCAGACCAATCTCCCGCATCCAGACAGTCGGAGGCTGTAGCCATTTCCGTTCTGTTCAGTGGTAAGCTGCGATTCGGTATCGCCGGGGCCGCCGTCATCCTCACCCTCCTAGTCTGGCAGATCGGCTGCGGGAACGGTGGCGACACCCCGGATACGGCACCCGAGGATGGAGCGGCGGGCACCACGCCGATCCCCCAGCCAACGCTACCGGCACTGCAGCAGCTGCCGGTAGACCTTGTCGTGGGCCAGACGGGCAGCGGGCCCGGTTCCTTCGACGAGCCCGGCGGGCTGACAATCGACTCGCAGGGGAACCTGTATGTGGCCGACATATTCAACCACCGCGTCCAGAAGTTCGACCCGGAGGGGAACTTCCTGGGCCAGGTGGGCGGCAACGGCCAGGACGAAGGCCAGTTCAACGAGCCGTGGGGCGTCGCCGTCGATTCCCAGGACAACGTCTACGTGGCCGACTCGTTTAATCACCGCATCCAGAAGTTCGACCCCGACCTCAACTTCCTCCTCGCCTTCGGGATGGCGGCATCCAACCTGGAGGACCCCGAACCCGACGCCTTCTGGGGCCCACGTGACGTGGCTATAGACGCCGAGGGTAACATCTGGGTCGCCGATACGGGCACCGGCCGCGTCGTCAAGTACAGCCCCAACGGAAGCCTGATCCAGGCCTTCGGCGGAATGGGCAGCGCGCCGGGCCAGTTCCTCGAGCTCACTTCTATCGAGATCGCCCCCAGCGGTGATATCTTCGTGGCCGATAGCGGTAACCGCCGCGTCCAGCGCTTCGACGCCGACTTCAACTTCGTCGCCGAGTACGCCGTCCCTGGCTGGCTGTTCGTCGACTCGGTGGCCAAGCCCTACATCGCCGTCCTGCCGGACGGCGGCCTCATCGTTAGCGATCCCACTCAGAATAAGCTGTTTCGCCTGGATGCGAACGGGTCAGCGGTCGCGACCTTCGACGCAGAAGATGCCCCGCTGGTGCTGCCCCGGGGGGTCGCATTTGATGGCCGCGGCTTTGTCTATGTGGCAGAAGCCGATCCCGACCAGGTGCGCCGGCTGGTGCTGAACGTCCCCGCGCAGCCGTAGGATCCCATGACACAAGGGCCGTACCTCGTGCGTCTGAACAATCGGAGGCTATAGCCATTTCCTTACTGTACAGCCGTAAGCTGTGGCTCGGCGTCGCCGGGACGGCCCTGTTCCTGGGTCTGTTCTTCTGGCGCACTGACCTGGGCGAGATCATCGACGCCCTTGCCGATGCTAACTACTGGTGGGTGGTCCCTGCTGTCGCCATCTGGTTCGTCGCGGCCATCCTCCGCTCGATCCGCTGGCACTACCTCCTGCGCGGACTGGCAAACCTGAGCAGCGCAACTCTCTACCCCATCGTGATCATCGGCTACATGGCGAACAACCTGCTGCCCCTGCGCACGGGGGAATTCGTCCGGGCCTACGTCCTCGGCGAGCGGCATAAGGTGAGTAAGATGTCGACCCTGGGAACGATAGCCGTTGAGCGCGTGTTCGACGGGGTCATCCTCGTCGGTTTCCTAATCCTGGCCGGCGCCATCCTGGGCCTCAGCGGCAAGCTAACGGTTCTGGCGATCGGCATGGCCCTGGCGTTCGCCGTCCTGTTCGCCGTCTTCGTCTACGCGGCGTCCTCCCCGGAGCGCGCCCGTAGTTGGACGGAGCGCCTGGTGGCCATTCTGCCGCGAAGGCTGCAAGAGCCGATCAGGGGCTTTGCCGACTCGTTCCTCAGCGGGCTGCAGTGCCTGCGGAGCCCGTACCTGGTGGGCCTCGTGCTCGCGACCTCCCTGGGCGCATGGCTGCTGGAGGCCACGATGTACTACATGGTCGGCCTCTCCTTCAACATCGGCGAGGGGTTCGCGGCTTACCTGATGGTGGCTGCCGCCGCCAACCTGGCGATCACCCTGCCTTCCACATCCGGCGGCATCGGCCCGTTTGAGCTGCTGACCAAGGAGACGCTCATCTTCCTCGGCGTCGGCTCTGCGGCGGCGACCGCCTACGCCATCGCCCTGCACGCCCTAGTGCTAATACCGGTCGTCGTCGTTGGGCTCGTGTTCCTGTGGGCTATCAACCTATCGCTGGGACGCACGCTGGGAGGCGCCAGCGGCGAACCCGTGACCGCGCTGGCAGAGCAACCCAAATGACCGCTAACGGTGGCCGAATCGGGATAATCGGCGGTGGTGTGGCCGGCCTGACCACGGCCTATCGACTCTTACAGAAGGGGCACCAGGTCCACCTGCTGGAGGCCAGCCCTCAGCTGGGAGGCCTCGTTCGCACCTTCGAGATCGGCGGCGGCAAGATCGAGTGCTTCTATCACCACCTGTTCTCCACCGACACCACCGTTATCCGGCTGATAGAGGAGCTGGGACTGGGAGACCAGATGGTGTGGCGGGAGTCCAAGCTGGGCGTCTTCTACAAGGACCGCATCTACCCCTTCGTCACGCCAATCGACCTGCTGCGGTTTACGCCGGTAAGCTTGGTGGACCGCGTCCGTCTGGGCCTTATGGGGCTCTACCTTCGGCGACAGAAAGACGGCAGCCGCTACGAGCAGGTGACGGTGAAGGAGTGGATCACCAAGTTTGCCGGTCCCCGCAACTATGAGGTAGTTTGGGGACCGCTGTTCCGGGGTAAGTTCGGCGACCTGGGAGACCGGATCGCCATGATCTGGTTCTGGAACAAGATTCGCCTACGCTTCGCCTCCCGCAAGGCCGGGCCGATGCAGAAGGAGGTCCTGGGCTACCTGCTAGGCAGCTTCAGCGTCTACATCGAGGCCCTTATCGCGCGCATCCGAGAGCTGGGCGGTGTGCTGGAGGGCGGTCGCCCGGTCCAGCGCATCGTGGCCGAGGGCGGCCGTGCGGTGGCCCTGGAGGTGGGTGGCGACCGCCCCGAGCGGCTGCCGTTCGACGTCGTCATCGCCACCGTGGCCAACAAGATCTTCCAGCGCATCGCTCCGCCGCTGCCGGAGGAGTACGCAACGAAGCTGGAGGGGGTGCCCTATCAGGACGCTATGTGTCTGATCCTGGCGCTGAAAAAGCAGGTTGCTCCCACCTACTGGCTCAACATCAACGATCGCTCGATCCCCTTCCTGGCCCTGATCGAGCAGACGAACTTCATCGAGCCCGAGCAGTACGGCGGCAATCACGTTCTCTACTTCTCCAACTACCTGGACAAGGCGTCGCCGCTGTTGCAGATGGAGGTGGACGAGGTCTGGGAGCTGTATAAGCCGCACATCAAGCGCATCAACCCGGACTTCGATGAGGACTGGGTCGTCGACCGCTGGCTGTTCAAGGGCCCCGACGCCCAGCCGGTGTTCACCGTGGACAGCGTGGGCCGCGTCCCTGACCACCGCACCCCTATCGATGGGCTGTACCTGGCTAACATGAGCCAGATATACCCGGAGGACCGGGGCCAGAACTACAGCATCATGATGGGGGAGCACGTGGCGCAGCTGGTGGCGGAGGACCTAGCGGGAGGCTCGGACAAGCCGTCATGAAGCCACATGCCCAGGACCAGCCGACGCTCGGGCTCGTTGCGACAGCCCGAGCGATGCTGGAGCGACGGAACATCTCGACCACGTTCGTCAAGTTCCTTATCGTTGGCGGCATCGGTTACCTGGTGAACCAGGCCACCCTCTTGCTGGTCTACGGTTCGTCGGTGTTCTGGTTCCTGCCGGCTAAAGACACCGGTTTCGACTTCATATTATTTACACACCCCGATGTCCTGCTGTTCATCGCCTCGGTGCTGGCCGTGGAAGCGGCCGTCATCTCCAATTTTTACTGGCACAATCGCTGGACGTTTCGACACCGAGAACGGCGAGCGCAGCCGTTCATCCGATTCTGCAAATTCAACCTCACCTCAATCGGCAGTCCGGTGATCAGCGTGGCCACCGTGAACGTCCTGACGCCGGTCTTCGACATGAGCCCGTACATGTCTAACACCATCGGCATAGGGCTGGGCACAGCCTGGAACTGGGTCTGGAATACGCTGGTGATCTGGCCGCGCTAGATCGCATTGCCCAGTTCTGTTCCTACCGCTATGCCTTCCACACCACTGGAAACATCTGGTTCTCCACCGGCATGCCAGCCCCTGGCACGAGGGGGCAACCGTTGACTTTCCCCCAGACTTTACTAGAATGCGGGTAATGCGTTGCTAGCTAGGCTGTTTACTATAGTGCGGGTGACTATAAGAGAGCTGCCGCTCTAACAACCTGCAGCACGTTCCAAGATGGTGAACAGAAGCTAAGGGGCGGTCAGGTCTATATGCCTAACGGAAACAGGGTCATCGTCACCATGCCGGCCTATATGGCCGAACGTACTCTTCAGGACACCCTTGATCATCTGCCCCGCGCCGTCATCGACGATATCATCCTGGTGGATGACGCGAGCACCGACGGTACCGCCGAGTTGGCCAAGAGCCTTGGGCTCCACGTAGTCGTACACCCAGAAAACAGGGGCTACGGGGCGAACCAGAAGACTTGCTATGATGTCGCGCTCGCCCAGGGAGCGGACGTTGTGGTCCTGCTCCACCCAGACTTCCAGTATGATCCCTCAATGATCGATACCCTAATCCAACCCATCGCTCGTGGCGAAGCCGATTTCGTGTTCGGCTCACGCTACGCCGAGGGCGGCGACCCGCGAGCTGGCGGGATGCCGTTGTACCGTGACATCGGCAACCGCGTCGTGACGTGGATCGAGAACCGGTTCATGGGCACGCGTTTTACCGAGTTGCACAGCGGTTACAAGGCCTACAGCCGACTCTTTCTCCAGGCCATCGGCTACCACGAGTTCTCGGACCACTTCGTATTCGATAGTCAGATGCTCATCTCCGCTGCATTCTCCCGCCAGCTTCGGATCAAAGAGGTGCCGATCCCTACCAGCTACGCGGACAGCTCTTCTTCAGTCGATATACGTAACCTAATGCGCTACATCCCCGAGACACTCATCTACCTCGTCCGGTCGTTCGTCCGGCAGAGGACGATTCGCAGTACGATTGGGAGCCGGCTGTCCGAACTGTCGGCGGCCGAGCAACCATCTTCATCCCGAGCCAGAGCCCAAGAGATACGGTAGCGCGCGGCCGCTGCCTTCAGGTAATCGCTAGGGAATGTGGCCGTCCTTCAGTATCCAGCCTAGCCCTTCAGTATCCCGTTTAGCTCTAGGCTAGCAACGCATTCCTGGGCGCCTAAGACTTGGTACCACACATACCCGATCTGTCCGGCTGAGCCCGCAAATTGGGGGTCACTTTTCTTA
>JADFNQ010000001.1 GCA_022563285.1 Chloroflexota bacterium
CCAGATCGCGGACGCCATCACGGAGGGGCTCTCGCCGGACGGCGTCGCCGTGGTCATCGAGGCGGAGCACCTGTGTATGACCATGCGGGGCGTCCAGAAGCCCGGCACCACGCTCATCACCTCCGCCATCCGCGGCGCCTTTCGCCGCCGCGCCGTCACACGCTCGGAGTTCCTGGCGCTGGTGAGAGGAGGCTAGTTTGGCCTGCACCGTGCAACGGGAGGAGCTGGACCGGCTGGAGCCGGAGTGGCGGGCACTGCTGCCCCGCGCCGGTATGAGCAAGGTGTTCGCATCCCCCACCTGGCTGCGCGTCTGGTGGGAGGAGTTCGGGTCCGGGCGTGACCTCATCCTGCTTTCGGTGCGGCGCGAGGGTGAACTCATCGGCGTGGCGCCGCTGATGCGCGACGGTGACCGCCTCTGCTTCGCCGGTGATACCGAGATCTGCGATTACATGGACTTCATCGCCGCCCCGGGCGAGGAGGAGGCCGTCATCTCGGCCGTTCTGCGCAGCCTAGGCGAGGAGCCCTGGCAGGAGCTGGCCTTGTGGGCTGTCCCCGAAGGTTCTCCCACCCTGGCTGCGCTGAAGGCGGTAGCGCCCCAGTTCGGACTTCGTGTGGATATCGAAGTCGAGGATGTCTGTCCCCAGCTTGAGCTGCCCGGCGCCTGGGAGGAGTACCTGGCAAGTCTGGGCAAGAAGGACCGGCATGAGCTGCGCCGCAAGCTGCGCAAGCTCTCCCAGGCCGGCGAGGTTGTCCTGGAGACGGTGGAAGAGCAGGCGGCAGTGGAGGCGGCGCTGGACGACTTCCTGCGCCTGTACCGTGCCAGCCGCTCCGATAAAGCCGCCTTTATGACCGAGCAGATGGAGCGATTCTTCCGGGCCATCGTCGCCGCCCTCGCTGCCGAGGGGCGGGTTGAGCTCCTCTTTCTCAGTTTGGGCGGCGTCCGCGCCGCTGCTGTCCTCTGCTTCTGCGAGGGCAAAGAATCTCTCCTCTACAACAGCGCCTACGATCCAACCTACGCCTACCTCTCGGTGGGCCTCCTCTCCAAGGCGCTCGCCCTGCGGAAGGCTATCGAGCAGGGGAAAAGCCGGTTCGACTTCCTGCGCGGCCCTGAGCCCTACAAGTATGACCTGGGCGCCAAGGACGTCCGCGTGTATCGCTGTACGGTGCGCAGGAATTGACCGTTAGGTTATCATTGATGGACGCGCATGTGTAACATAGCGGTTGTCTCCGTCCATACCTCGCCCCTGGCTCGCCCCGGCACCCGCGATAGCGGTGGCATGAACGTCTACATCCGGGAGTTGAGCCGCCAGCTCTGCCGCCGCGCCCACACCATGGATATCTTCACCCGCCGCACTGATCCGGACTCGCCGCAGGTGGTGGAGATAGATGGGCGGACGCGGGTCATCCAGATAGAGACGGGGCCGCTCGACGCGGACAAGGCGTCGTTGCACCTGCATCTCCCCGAGTTCCGCCGCGGCGTTATCCGCTTCCAGGAGGAGCAGGGCCGCTCCTACGACCTCGTCCACAGCCATTACTGGCTCTCCGGCTGGGTAGGCCAGGCGCTCAAGGCCCGCTGGGGCGTCCCCCATGTCATCATGTTCCACACGCTGGGCGAGGTGAAGAACCGCGCCCGCGTCAGCGAGCGTGAGCCTGATTACCGCATCGCCGGGGAGCGGCTGGTCGCTCAGGGTGCGGACCGCATCATCTGCGCCAGCGAAGGGGAACGGCGGGCCCTGATCGAGTACTACGGCGTGTCACCGGCGCTGACGGTGCAGGTACCCTGCGGTGTAGACATGGATCACTTCCGCCCCATGTCCAGCGGCCGCGTTCGCCGCAGCCTGGGCCTGCCCCAGAGCGAGATGCTGGTCCTCTACGTGGGGCGCATCGAGCCCCTGAAAGGCATCGATATCCTCCTGCGGGCGGCCGCTGAGACGGAGGGCCGGTTCTGCCTCCTCATCGTCGGCGGCGATAGCAAGGACGCGGCGCGCAAGGCCGAACTGCGCAAGCTCGCGGACGAACTCGGCATCAGCGACCGGGTCATCCTCCGCGACGCCGTCCCCCACGAGCAACTGCCGCTCTACTACAACGCCGCCGACGTCTGTGTCGTCCCCTCCTACTACGAGAGCTTCGGCCTGGTGGCCCTGGAGGCGATGGCCTGCGGGATCCCCGTGGTCGCCTCCCGCGTGGGTGGTCTCCTGGAGACCGTGAAGCACGGCCAGACCGGCTATCTGGTGCCCTGGCGCTGCCCGGAGCCGTTCGCGGAGCGACTGGAGCTCCTCCTGGACAACGAAACCCTCCGCCGTAGCCTGGGCCGCATGGCCCGCGCCGCCGTAGAGCGCTTCCGCTGGGCGGAGGTCGCCACCCGCGTGGAAGAGGTCTACCACGAGCTCGTCTCCCAGTACCGGGGTGTCAGTATCGGCGCGCACGTGGCCTAGAATCCGCCTCGCGTGAGCGAACCGAAACGAGCCCTGGTCATAGTCGCTCACCCGGACGATGCGGAGTTCCTCTGCGCCGGCACGGTGGCCCGCTGGGTCTCCGAGGGATGGCAGGTAGCGTACGTCCTGGTCACATCCGGCGATAAGGGCAGCCACGATGAGGGTATGACCAGCGAGCGGCTGGCCGCCGTGCGGGAGAAGGAGCAGAGCGCCGCCGCCAAGGTGCTGGGCGTCAGCGAGTGCGTCTTCCTGGGCTACCCGGACGGCTTTGTAGAGGACACGGCGGAGCTCCGGGGGAAGCTGGTGCGGGAGATACGGCGCTTCAAGCCGGACCTGGTGATCACCTGGGACCCCTACCGGCTGGGCCATAACCACCGCGATCACCGCCTCACCGGGCAGGCCGCCCTGGATGCGGTCTATCCACTCTCTCGCTCCCACCTGTACTATCCGGAGCATCTGGAACAGGGGCTGGGGCCGCACCGGGTGAAGGAGGTCCTTCTTGCCGGAAGCGATCGGGCCAATTACCATGTTGACGCAAGCGATTTTTTTCACAAGAAGATGAAGGCTTTGCGTTGCCATAAGAGTCAGCTCGGCCGCTATCCGCTAGGCGAGCTGCGAAAACGGGTGCGAGAGCGCATGGCAGAGGTGGGCAAGGAGGCCGGTTTCAAGCTGGCCGAGGCGTTCCACCGCATCGAGTGGAGATAGGACTAAGGTGGAGGGCCTTTCACTAACCACGTTCTGGCTGGCCCTGGGCCTCACCGCCGCGGCGGTGGTCTTCTACTGGGGCTACTCCTTCGGTGTGCGAGTAGCCGTGCGCCGCCTGGCAACCGACGGCGACGGCGGCATGACCGTCGCCACCTTCGAGAGGTTGCCGGAACCCCTGGGCAGGCTGGGCAGCCTGGCTACCTGGGCGGCGGCGGCCTTCCTGGCCGTATCGCTGTTCGCCCGCTGGCGGGCTGTGGGTCACGCCCCCTGGTCCAACATGTGGGAGTTTACCGTCGCCTTCGCCGGCGGCATCCTGCTATTCTACATCGTGTTCGAGCGCCGGTACGGCCAGAGGGCGCTGGGCGCATTCATCCTGCCGGTGGTGCTGGCACTTCTGGCCGTAGCCGCCGCCTTCTTCCCGTCGGACGTGCAGCCCCTGGTACCCGCCCTGCAGAACCAGGACCTCCTGGCAATCCACGTAGCGATGATGGTCCTGGCCTACAGCGCCCTCAGCGTCTCCTTTGGCACCGGCGTAATGTATCTCCTCCAGGGGGAGAAGAACCGCTTCCCGCGTCTGCCCAAGGCAACGCTCCTGGACGAGATCGGCTACCGCTCGGTAATGGTGGGCTTACCCTTGCTGGCCGTGGGGATCGCCTTGGGGGCGTACTGGGGCAACTCTGCCTGGGGTCGCTACTGGGGCTGGGACCCCAAGGAGACGTCGGCCCTGGTGACCTGGCTCATCTACGCCGGCTACATGCACACCCGAGGACTCCGCGGCTGGACGGGCACGCGAGCCGCCGTAATCCTGGTGCTGGGGTTCCTCGCCGTGATCTTCACCTTCTTCGTGGTGAACCTGTGGGTGTCCGGCCTCCACTCCTACGCCGGGGTGTGACCAAGCTTGACACCACAACAGCCGGTTGCTATCCTTATCCTTTGGCGTCTGGTTCATAAGCCATATACGCGAGACTAGCGGTCGGAAGGCCTCGCCGACGTGATCGGCGCACCGGATCAAGCCGTGCCGGTCTAGCGCGAACAGTCAGGCCTTCGGCCTTTTGTTTGTGGAAGAAGGGATTCGCAGGTGCCAACTATTAACCAGCTGGTCCGCCATGGGCGGAAGCCGATGGTCAATAAGACCAAGGCTCCGGCCCTGCGTTTCCGTTACAACGCGCTAAAGAACCGGATGGTGCGCGATAGGGGCGCACCCCAGAAACGGGGTGTCTGCACCAACGTGCGCACCCAGACGCCGAAAAAGCCGAACTCCGCCCTGCGCAAGGTGGCCAGGGTGCGCCTAACCAACGGGATTGAGGTGACCGCCTACATCCCCGGCGAGGGCCATACCCTCCAGGAGCACTCCGTGGTCCTAATCCGCGGCGGCCGCGTGAGGGACCTGCCCGGCGTTCGCTACCACATCATCCGGGGGGCGCTTGACGCTACAGGGGTGGACGGGCGCAGGCAGCAGCGCAGCAAGTACGGGACCCGTAGGACCGAAGGTCCTTAGTAGGCTTCGGGAGTCTGACCAGTGCCGCGCAGAGGTAAAGTAGTCCGCCGTCCAACGCCGCCCGACGCCAAGTACGGGAGCATCTGGGTTCAGATGATGATCAACAAGGTGATGAAGCGAGGAAAGAAGAGCACTGCTGAGCGCATCGTTTACGCAGCGATGGAGACGGCTGGGCAACGCACCAAGGACCCGCCGGCCCAGGTGATTGAATCGGCGATCCGCAACGTTATGCCCACCCTGGAGGTCCGCCCCCGACGCGTAGGCGGGGCTACCTACCAGATACCGCTGGAGGTACGTCCTTCGCGGCAGCTCTCCCTATCCATGCGCTGGATCCTCAGCAGCGCCCGTGCCCGCCAGGGCCGCCCCATGGCCGAACGCCTGGCCGCCGAACTCGTGGACGCCTACCGCCAGCAGGGCACGGCGGTCAAGCGTCGGGATGATACACACCGCATGGCAGAGGCCAATAAGGCCTTCGTTCACTACCGGTGGTAACGGCAGCCCGGCCACGGTCTGAGTTGGGTATAGACATCATGACAAGACAAGTGCCGATCGAATCACTGCGGAATATCGGGATCATCGCTCACATCGATGCTGGTAAGACCACGGTCACGGAGCGCATCCTGTTCTACACGGGACGCACCTACAAAATCGGTGACGTGGACGCCGGCACTGCCGTCATGGACTGGATGGCCCAGGAGCGGGAGCGGGGGATCACCATCACCGCGGCCTCCACCACCACCAGCTGGCGGGACCAGGTGATCAACATCGTGGATACCCCCGGCCACGTGGACTTCACGGTCGAAGTTGAACGCAGCCTTCGTGTCCTGGACGGGGGCGTTGTTGTATTCGATGCTGTCGCCGGAGTCCAGAGCCAGTCGGAGACCGTGTGGCGCCAGGCTGATCGCTACCATATCCCCCGCATCTGCTTCGTCAACAAGATGGACCGCGTGGGCGCCGACTTCTGGCGCACGCTGGGGATGATCAAGGAGCGCCTGAGCGCCCGGCCCGTGGCGATCCAGATCCCCATCGGCGCTGAGGACGCCCACCAGGGCGCCATTGACCTTGTGGAGATGAAGGCGATAACCTTCTCCGCAGACCGCGAGACGCCGCCGAAGGTTGAGCCTATCCCCGATGCCTATCTGACGGAGGCCCGGACCCGCCGCGAACAGCTCATCGAGGCGATAGCCGAAGTGGACGACCAGATGCTAATCAGCTACGTGGAGCACCACGACGTATCGCCTTCGGAGCTCAAGAAGGGGCTGCGACGTGCCGTCGTCAGCAACCTCGTCAACCCCGTCCTCTGCGGCGCCGCACTCAAGAACAAGGGTATCCACCCGCTGCTGGACGCGATCATAGATTATCTCCCATCACCGGCAGAGGTTCCGCCCGTCAAGGGGATCCACCCCAAGACGGGCGGCTTGATTGAGCGACGCCCCAGAGATGAAGAGCCGTTCGCCGCCCTCGCCTTCAAGGTCGTCGCCGACCCTTATGTGGGGCGCCTCGTCTACTTCCGCGTCTACTCCGGCTGCGCCAAGCAGGGGGCGGCTGTGCTCAACAGCGCCCGCGACAAGAAAGAGCGCCTGGGCCGCATCCTGCGCATGCACGCCAACCGGCGGGAAGATATAGATGATGTGAAGGCGGGTGACATCGCGGCCACGGTGGGCCTGAAGAACACATTCACCGGCGATACGCTTTGCGCCTTGGATGAGCCCGTGATCCTGGAGGCGATCAAGTTTCCGGACCCGGTCATCTCCGTGGCCATCGAGCCCAAGACCAAGGACGACCAGGACCGCATGGCCGAGACGCTGGTCCGGCTGGGCGAAGAGGACCCCACCTTCCGTACCCGCTACGACTCCGAGACCGGCCAGACGATCATCTCCGGCATGGGCCAGCTCCACCTGGAGATCATCGTCGACCGCATGCTACGGGAGTTCAACGTGGAGGCCAACGTGGGCCGGCCTGAGGTCGCCTACAAGGAGACGATCGTTCAGCCGGCGCGGGCGGAGGGACGCTTCGTCCGCCAGACCGGCGGCCGCGGCCAGTTCGCCGTAGTCCAGCTAGAGGTGGAGCCTCAGCCGCGGGGCGCCGGATTCAAGTTCGAGGGCAAGATCATCGGTGGCGCCATCCCCCGCGAGTTCGTCCCGGCGGTGGAGCAGGGCGTGCGGGAGGCGCTGGAAACCGGCGTCTTATCCAACTACCCTGTGATAGACGTCAAGGTCACGCTTGTGGACGGTCAGCACCACCCGGTAGACTCCTCTGAGATGGCGTTCAGGATGGCCGGGTCTCTGGGTGTCCAGGTAGGGCTGAAGCGCGGCAAGCCGATCTTGCTGGAGCCGTTCATGAAGGTGGAGGTGGCCACACCCGATGAGTTCTTCGGCGATGTGCTGGGGGACATAACCTCCCGCCGCGGCCACGTTGTGAACGTTGACCAGAGCGGCCATCTGCGGGTCATCTCTACTCTCATCCCCCTGGCTGAGACGTTCGGCTACGCCACTGACCTGCGCTCCCTCAGCCAGGGTCGCGCCACCTACACTATGGAGTTCGATCACTATGAGGAGGTCCCCGTCTCCGTCGCCGAGCATGTCATCGGCCGGGTGCGGGGCGTAGTCCGCAGGTAGAGCCATGGCCCGCCAGAAGATCCGCATCCGCCTCAAGGCCTACGACCACCGGATACTGGATCAATCGGCGGTGCTCATCGTCGAAGCGGCGGAGCGCACGGGGGCGGCCGTGGCCGGGCCGGTGCCATTGCCGACGGAGATCAAGAAGTTCTGCGTGATCCGCTCGCCCCACGTCGATAAGGACTCACGGGAGCAGTTCGAGATCCGCACCCACAAGCGTCTCGTGGACATCCTGGACCCCACGTCTAAGACCGTGGACGCCCTGATGCGTCTGCAACTGCCTTCGGGCGTAGACATCGAGATCAAGCTGTGAGCATCGAAGGCATCCTGGGACGCAAGCTGGGCATGGCCCAGATCTTCCGGGACGACGGCACCGCCGTCCCCGTGACGGTCATCGAAGCCGGGCCCTGCACCGTTGTCCAGGTAAAGACGGAGGAGAACGACGGCTACTCCGCCGTACAGCTAGGGTTCAGCACCCGCAAGCGGGTCACCTCGCCCCAGAAGGGTCACATGAAGGGGCTGGGCCAGTTCCGGTACCTGCGTGAGTTCCGCGTGGACGATATCAGCGAGTGGGAAGTGGGGAAGAAGGTAGGATGTGAGATCTTCCAGGAGGGGGACATCGTGGACGTATCAGGGGCGTCGAAAGGCCGCGGCTTCGCCGGGGTGATGAAGCGCCACGGCTTCCACGGCGGGCCCCGCACCCACGGACAGTCGGACCGCGCCCGTGCCCCCGGCTCCATCGGCGCCGGGACGGATCCCGGCCGTGTAGTCAAGGGTAAGAAGATGGCGGGACACATGGGCACGGGCCAGATCACAGTCAAAAACCTGGAGATCGTCCAGTCAGACCCTTCCCGCAACATCCTGATGGTGAAGGGCTCCGTCCCCGGCAGTGAGGACGTACTCTTGCGCGTCCGCCGCTCGAAGCACGGGAGGGCGCGGTAACATGAAGCTCGCCGTGCACAACGCCCAGGGCAAGCGGGTGCGCCAGATCACGGTGGACGATACTGTCTTCGGGATCGTGCCCAACGGCGCCGTGCTCCACCAGGCGTTCGTCGCTCAGCGCGCCAATCAGCGGCGGGGCAGCGCCAGCACCAAGTCCCGGGGCGAGGTTCAAGGCAGCACCCGCAAGATCCGCAGCCAGAAGTACACCGGCCGCGCCCGACAGGGGAGCAACCGCTCGCCCGTGCGGGTCGGCGGTGGCGTCGCTTTCGGGCCCCGGCCCCGCAGCTACCGCCAGGCCCTGCCCAAGAAGATGAGGCGGCTGGCGATCCGCTCCGCCCTATCGGGCAAGGTGGCGGACGGTCAGCTACACGTCGTCGACAAGATAGGCTTCAAGCGGCCGCGCACTAAGGACGTGATCCGTATCCTGAACAACGTGGGCATTGAGCGCTCCGCGCTCATCGTTACCGGCGAGCCGGACCGCTCCGTTCTGATCAGCGCCCGCAACCGCCCAAAGACGAAGGTTCTGCCCGCCGCCTACCTCAATGTAGTCGACATGCTCACGTATCGTGACCTTCTGCTGACGGAGGGGGCGGTACGCGCTGTCGAGGGGCTGTGGGGTGCCGCAGCTGCGAAGCCCGCCGCAGCCGCCGAGGAGCCGACCGCAGAGGCGGAGACGCCGCCGGAGGAGAAACCGCGCCGCCGCCGGCCCGCGGCCGCAAAGGCGGCAGCCCCGGAGGAGGCGCCGGCGAAGCCAGCCCGCCGTGCGAGCCGGCCCAAGGCTGAGGCCGCAGAGAAGACGGCGGCAGGGGCCGGCGAGAAGCCCAAACCAGTGCGGCGCCGCTCGCGCAACAAACCTGCCCTGAGCCCCGCCGAAGGGAAGGAGGAGGAGTAGGCGATGGCCAAGCCTGCCCATCCTCTGGAGGTGCTGCGCCGCCCCCTGATCACGGAGAAGGGGACAAGGCTGGGCGGCGAGAACAAGCACGTGTTTGAGGTTCGCCGTGAGAGCAACAAGCACCAGATCAAGGAGGCTGTGGAGAAGGCCTTCGACGTGCGTGTCCTCAACGTGAATGTGATGAATGTCAAGGGGAAGCCACGGCGTAGCAGGGGCAGGCGAATACTCCACCGGCCGGACTGGAAAAAGGCCGTGGTGGCCCTCCACCCTGACGACAAGATCGAGCTGTTCGAAGGGCTGTAAGCGATGGGTATCAGGCAGTACAAACCAACATCGCCGGGGCGCCGCGGCGCCAGCGGCTACACCTTCGAGGAGATCACCAAGAAGCGGCCGGAGAAGTCGCTCCTCGCTCCCCTTAAGAAGAGCGCCGGACGGAACAACCAGGGCCGGATCAGCGTGCGGCATCGCGGCGGGGGCCACAAGCGCCGCCTGCGAATTATCGACTTCAAACGGGACAAGACCGGCGTGCCCGGCAAAGTAGCCGCCATAGAGTACGATCCCAACCGCTCCGCCCGCATCGCCCTCATCCACTACGCGGACGGAGAGAAGCGGTATATCATCTGGCCCGTCGGCCTCGCCGTAGGCGATACCGTGATGGCGGGCCCAAAGGCGGAGATCAAGCCCGGCAACGCTCTGCCCTTGCGCAACATCCCCGCCGGCAACAGCGTGCACAACCTGGAGCTGCACAAGGGCCACGGCGCACAGCTGGCGCGCGGGGCGGGCAGCTCGGCGCAGCTCATGGCCCGCGAAGGGGACTACGTAATGGTCCGCCTGCCCTCCGGCGAGGTGCGCCGCGTCCACGCCGATTGCATGGCCACTGTTGGCCAGGTGGGCAACGTGGAGCATGACCAGATCAAGCTGGGACGGGCCGGCCGCAAGCGGCATCTGGGCCGGAGGCCCAAGGTGCGCGGCAGCGCGATGAACCCCCGTGACCACCCCCACGGCGGCGGCGAGGGAAAGGCTCCCATCGGCCTGCCCGGGCCCAAGACGCCCTGGGGCAAACCCACCCTCGGCTACCGCACCCGCCGCCGCAAGGACACCAACAAGTACATCGTACGCAGACGATTCGACGTGTAGGAGAGCCGATGTCTCGTTCGACCAAGAAGGGGCCCTACGCGGACCCCAAGCTGATGAAGAAGGTGGAGCAGGTAGTGCGCTCCGGCCAGAAGACCGTTATCCGGACCTGGGCCCGCCGTTCCACCATCATGCCGGAGATGGTGGGCCTCACCATCGCCGTGCATGACGGCCGCCGCCACGTGCCCATCTTCATCACTGAGAACATGGTCGGCCATAAGCTGGGTGAGTTCGCACTGACCCGGACGTTCCGCGGCCACGGCGGCAAGTCCGCCCAGGTCAGCCAGGTGCGGAGGTATTAGGCGGGATGGAAGTGCGAGCCTACGCCCATAACGTCTCCATCGCGCCCAAGAAGGCGCGGCTCATCCTGGATGAGATCCGCGGCATGCGCGTGGATGAGGCGATGTCCCTCCTGCGCTTCATGCCCACGCCGCACGCGCGCATCGTCGCCAAGGCCGTGCGCTCCGCCGTCGCTAACGCCGAGAACAACTACAACCTTCAACCGCGAAGCCTGCGCATAGCAAAGGCCTACGCCGGGGACGGCATGACCTTCCGCCGGATGCGACCACGGGCCCGCGGCCGCGCCGATATCATGCGGCGCCGCAAGAGCAACATAACCATAGTCGTCCAGGAAGAGGAGCTCTAGCATGGGCCAGAAGGTACACCCCCACGGCTTCCGGCTGGGCTACATCTACGACTGGAGCGCCAAGTGGTTCGCCGGCCGTGATTACCCACAGCTCCTGCAGGAGGACCTGGCCATCCGCAAGACCATCAGCGATCTCCTTCCGGATGCCGGCATATCGTCTGTAGAGATAGAGCGCAACGCAAACCTGATCACGGTGGCTGTGAACACGGCGCGCCCGGGCATCGTCATCGGGCGCGGGGGCCAGCGGGTGGACGAGCTCCGGGCCGCCCTGGAGAAGGCGAGCGGTCGCAAGATCCGCGTCAACATCAACGAGATACGCATGCCGGAGGTAGACGCTGCCCTGGTCGCGCGCGCCGTGGCGGACCAGTTGGAGCGTAGGATCTCCCACCGGAGGGCTATCAAGCAGGCGATCGCCCGCGCCATGCAGCGCGGCGCCCAGGGCATCAAGATCAAGGTTGGAGGGCGTCTGGGCGGGTCCGATATGTCCCGCAAGGACCAGGGGATGGAGGGCCGCGTCCCGCTGCACACCATCAGGGCGGACATAGACTACGGCACCGCGGAGGCCCGCACCGCCCTGGGGCGCATCGGCGTCAAGGTGTGGGTCTACAAGGGCGACCGCATTATCGAAGAGCCAGCGCAGGTGCAGCGCCGGCGTCCTCGGAAGGAAGGCGCCGAGGCGGGGGAGCAGCCGGAGGCGGGGGAGCAGCCGGAGGCCGCGGCCGAGGCGCCGGAGGTGGAAGCGGCGGTAGCCACAGAACCTGAGCCTAAACCTGAAGCTGAGGCTGAACCGGATGCTACAGCCTAAACGGACCAAATTCCGCAAGACCCACCGAGGCCGCCGCGCTGGCCGCGCCGGCGTCGGCAACGCCGTCACCTTCGGCGATTTCGGCCTGCAGGCTCTGGGCACCTGCTGGATGACCGCTCGTCAGATAGAGGCCGGACGGCGGGCGATCACCCGCTACGTCCGCCGCGGTGGAAAGCTCTGGATACGCGTCTTCCCTGACAAGCCGGTGACGAAGAAGCCGCTGGAGACGAGGCAGGGATCGGGCAAGGGCCCAGTAGAGTTCTGGGTTGCGGTCGTGAAGCCCGGCCGCATCATTTATGAGATCGCCGGGGTGCGCGAGGACACCGCACGCGAGGCTATGCGCCTGGCCTCCCACAAGCTGCCGATACATACCCGCTTCGTGTTGCGGGAGGCGGTGGCGTAAGAGAGTAATGAGATGGCGAAGAAGCTAAAGACGAAGACCCAAGACATACGCAAACTCTCGGACGAGGACCTGGTGAAGCAGCTGGAGGAGGCGCACCGCCGCCTGTTCTCCCTGCGACTCCAGAAGGAGACCCACCAGATCACCAACCATCGCGAGCTGCCGAGGGCGAAGCGTCTCATCGCGCGGCTGAAGACGATCCTGCGGCAGAGGCAGCTCGCAGGCATCGGGGAGGCGCAGTAGGCATGGGCCGGTTGGCTCACGGCGGTCACAAGACCCGCGAGGGCACGGTAGTGTCCGACAAGATGGACAAGACCGTCGTCGTGGCGGTGGCGAGCAGCGTCAGGCACCGTCTCTACAAGAAGATCGTCCGGCGACTTCGTCGCTACAAGGCCCACGACGAAACCAATGACGCCAAGCTGGGTGACCGTGTCCGCATCGTGGAGTCCCGGCCCTACTCCCGGCACAAGCGCTGGCAGCTCATCGAGGTGTTGATCCGCGCCGACCGGCCCGAAGTGGCCCCCGAGGAGATAGACTTGGAGCTCCTGGGCGAAGTGAAGGCAGAAGAGGAGGCCGCCCCGGAAGTCCCGGAGGTCGAGGCCGAACCGGAGGTCGCGGAGGAGCCGGAGGCGAAGGAGGAGCCGGAAGCGGAGGAGCCGGAGGCCGAGGCCGAACCGGAGGTCGCGGAGGAGCCGGAAGCGGAGAAGGAACCAGAAGCGGAGGAGGAGCCGGAGGCCGCGGCCAAACCGGAGGCGGAGGAGGAGCCAGAAGCGGAGGAGGAGCCGGAGGCGAAGGAGGAGCCGGAGGCGAAGGAGGAACCGGAGGTGGAGGAGGAGCCGGAAGCGAAGGAGGAGCCGGAGGCTGAGGCAGAAGTGGAGGCGGAACCGGAGGCAGCGGAGGAGCCGGAAGCCGAGGCAGAGGAAGCGGAAGGCGAGGAGAAGGAGGGATCATCGTGATCCAGTCCTCCTCTCGACTCCGTGTCGCCGATAACTCCGGCGCCCGGCAGGTGATGTGCATTAAGGTGCTCGGCGGCACCCGGCGCCGTTATGGCAGCGTGGGCGATATAATCGTCGCCTCCGTCAAGCATGCCGCCCCGGGCGGCGCCGTCAAGAAGGGGGACGTAGTGCGGGCCGTCGTCGTCCGCGTGGCGCAGACCTATCGGCGCGACGACGGCTCCTACATCCGATTCGACGACAATGCGGCTGTCATCCTGACCGATGCCTACAACCCTCAGGGGACGCGCATCTTCGGGCCCGTGGCCCGCGAGCTTCGAGAGCGCAACTTCATGAAGATCGTCTCCCTGGCCCCGGAGGTGTTGTAGGCATGCAACGGGTGAAGAAGGAGGACACAGTCCTCGTTACCAAGGGCAAGGACAGGGGCAGGAGCGGCCCCGTGAAGCTGGTCATACCCGGGAAGAACCGCGTCATCGTCACCGGCATTAACATCGTGAAGCGGCACATGCGGCCGCGCGGGCCGCAGCAGCCCGGCGGTATCATCGAGCGCGAGGCGCCAATCTCCCTCGCCAACGTCCGTCCCCTGTGCCCCTCCTGCGATAAGCCCGTGCGGGTGGGCTTTCGTGTCCTGGCGGACGGTCGTAAGGTGCGTTACTGTAAGAAGTGCGATGCGAATTTCGATTGAGGATGTGTAGCAGGTGGCTCCGAGACTGAAAGAGAGATACCGCCAGGAGGTAGTGCCGGCCCTGATCAAGGAGTTCGGCTACGCCAACGTCATGCAGGTACCGCGGCCTGATAAGGCCAGCGTCAACATCGGCCTGGGAGAGGCCGTGTCGGACGCGAAAGCGCTGGACTCCGCCACCGCAGACGTGAGCATAATCACCGGGCAGAAGCCCGTGATCACCCGCGCCAAGCGGTCTATCGCCAACTTCAAGCTGCGCGAGGGGATGCCCATCGGTGTGATGGTCACTACGCGGGGGGATCGCATGTGGGAGTTCCTGGACCGGCTGCTGAACGCCGCCCTTCCCCGCATTCGCGACTTCCAGGGCCTCTCACCTAGCTCCTTCGACGGCCGCGGCAACTTCAGCCTCGGCATCCGCGAGCAGCTCATGTTCCCCGAGATCGATTACGATAAGGTCGACCGTATCCGGGGGCTTCAGATAACCATCGTTACCACAGCCAGGACGGACGAAGAGGGGAAGCGGCTGTTGGAGCTTCTGGGGATGCCCTTCGCGGGGCGTTAGGGGACAGTAAGTGGCCCGCAAAGCGCTGTACGAGAAGACGTTCAACAAGAAGCCGAAGTTCCGGGTACGGCACCGCAACCGCTGCCATCGCTGCGGGCGCCCGCGCGCCTACCTGCGCGCCTTCGCTCTCTGCCGTATCTGCTTCCGGCAGCTAGCCCTGCTGGGACATCTGCCGGGGGTAAAGAAGTCCAGCTGGTAGGACAAGCAAGATGAATACCGACCCGATCGCCGACATGCTTACCCGAATCCGGAACGCCCTTCAGGCGCGGCACGACTTCACCAATATGCCCGCGTCCAAGGTTAAGCTCTCTCTGGCGGAGACCCTCAAGAAGGAGGGCTTCATCCGGGATTACGAGGTGCTCCAGGAGGGGCTGAGGCGGACGATTCGCGTGCACCTTGCCTACACCGATAACCGGGAGCCGGTCATAACCGGCCTCAAGCGGGTGAGCAAGCCTGGGCTGAGGGTATACGCCAAGAAGCGCGAAGTGCCGCGGGTGTACGGCGGCTTGGGGATAGCCATCCTCTCCACCTCTCAGGGCCTGCTCAGCGGCGGTGAGGCCCGAAAGCGCGGTCTCGGCGGCGAAGTCGTCTGCCACGTGTGGTAAGGGTAATAACATGGAGCACGGTGCAAGGAACAGCAAGCTTGGGGGCCTAAGGGTTCTCGTTCCCAGTACCCTGTTACCCGTTAACGGGGGAGATGGGGAGGGGTGCGCATGTCCCGCGTAGGCAAGATGCCGATAGCCATACCCAGCGGCGTGGAGGTGCGGATCGAGGGGGCCAAGGTCACCGTCAAGGGCCCCAAGGGCGAACTCAGCCGCGATCTGGAACCCGATATGAAGCTCAACCTCAGCGACGGCGTACTCACCGTCGATCGGCCCAGCGATAAGCCCCGCCACCGCTCTGCGCACGGCCTCACCCGTACCCTGATCCAGAATATGGTCAGCGGCGTTACCGAGGGGTTCGCCAAGACCCTGGAGCTTCAGGGTGTAGGCTACCGCGCCCAGATGCAGGGGCCCAACCTGGTGCTCGCCGTGGGCTACTCCAGGCCGGTGGAGGTTCCGCCGCCGCCGGGGATAGAGTTCGAGGTGGAAGGCACCACGCGGGTGACCGTGAAGGGGATCAGCAAGGAAGGCGTGGGCCAGGCCGCCGCCGATGTCCGCAAGGTCAGGCCGCCGGAGCCCTACAAGGGCAAGGGCATCCGCTACGTGGGCGAGTACGTCCGCCGCAAGGCGGGCAAGGCGGGCAAGGCGATTCACTGAGCATGAAGAAGACCAAGACTCCTTTCGCAGCGCGAAGACGACGCCACCGCCGGGTGCGCCGGAGGATCAGCGGCTCCCCCGTGCGCCCGCGGCTGGCTGTCTTTCGCAGCCTGAACCACATCTACGCTCAGGTCATTGACGACAGCAGTGGCCGCACCCTTGTGGCCGCTTCCGATATGGAGGCTGACCTGCGAGGCCAGCGCAACGGCAAGAAGAAGAGCCAGGTAGCCAAGCTGGTAGGGGACTCTATCGCTCGTAAGGCGATCGACAAGGGGATCAAGACGGTCGTCTTCGATCGCGGCGGCTTCAAATACCACGGCCGTGTTAAGTCCCTGGGCGACGCGGCCCGAAAGGGAGGGCTCTCCTTCTAACTGAGGTGGTCATGTCCAATCCGGGAAAGTACATCGCCAAGCGGGAAAAGATAGACGTCTCCGAGATGGAGATCACGGAGAAGGTAGTCTACATCAACCGCGTAGCGAAGGTGATGAAGGGCGGCCGCCGCTTTCACTTCACCGCCGTAGTGGTGGTGGGCGATGGCGCTGGCCACGTGGGCGCCGCCCTGGGCAAGGCGAGGGAGGTCCCCGAGGCGATCCGCAAGGCCTCGACCATCGCCCGCAAGCACATGATCAGCGTACCCATTGTGGACACCACCATCCCCCACCCCCTCCTCACTCGCTTCAGCGCCTCCCAGGTGCTGCTCAAGCCGGCGGCGCCCGGCACCGGCCTCATCGCCGGCGGCGGTATCCGCGCCGTGCTGGAGGCGGCGGGAGTGAAGGACGCCGTGACCAAATCCCTCGGCTCCAAGAACCCGGCCAACGTGGTCAAGGCGACGATCCTGGGCCTATCTAGGATGCGTTCTCCGGAGGAGGCGCTGGCCCGACGGCGGTCCGTATCTGCGGCGGCATCCAGAGATGGCTAAGCTTCGTATAAGTTGGCGTAAGAGCGCCATCGGCTATGGCGGTGACCAGAAGCGCACGATCGAGGCGCTGGGTCTGCGCCGGCTGGGGCACACTGTGGAGCATTCCGACACGCCTGCTATACGTGGTATGATTAACAAGGTTCGGCACCTTATTGAGGTTGCTGAGGTTCCCCAGGACTGATGCTTGCCCACGAACTTAGACCGCCCAGGGGGTCTAAACGCGCCCGAAAGCGGGTGGGCCGCGGCAATGCCAGCGGCCATGGCACCTATTCCGGACGCGGCCTTAAAGGACAGAAGTCTCGCGCGGGGCACAAGCCCAAGCTGGGGTTCGAAGGCGGCCAGACCAAGCTGATCAAGCGCCTGCCCAGGCGACGCGGCTTCACCAACATCTTCCGCAAGGAGTACGCCGCGGTAAACCTGCGCGACCTGGAGCGGTTCCAGGCGGGGACTGAGGTGACGCCGGAGCTGCTCAAGCAGTCGGGCGTGCTGAGGACGCTGCGGCGACCGGTGAAGGTGCTGGCGACGGGCGAACTGACAAAGGCTCTGACCGTGAAGGTGCATAAGTTCTCTATGACCGCAAAGGCGAAGATCGAGGCGGCGGGCGGCGCTGCCCAGGAGATCGGCGATGGCGACGGCGGCTAGATCGCAGCAGTCGCAGCGTCCCCAACTGCTCCAGGCGGCCTACAACGCGCTGTTCCAGCCGGACATCCGCGCGAAGATGCTGTTCACCTTCGCCATGCTGGTGATCTTCCGCTTCGTGGCGAACCTGCCGGTGCCCGGGACCAATCCGGCGGCCCTCTCGCAGATCTTCGAGAACAGCACCGTCCTGGGGTTCCTGAACATCTTCAGCGGCGGCGCCCTCCAGAACATGAGCGTCGCCGCCATGGGCGTCTACCCCTACATCACCTCGTCCATCATCATGCAGCTCATGGTCCCTCTGATCCCCACCCTGAAGGCGCTGTCGCGGGAGGGGGAGCAGGGGCGGCGCCAGATACAGATATACACCCACTGGATGACCGTGCCTATGGCTCTCGTCCAGGGCTACGGTCAGCTGATCCTTATCCAGAGCCAGGGAGGGTTCGCGGGCACCGCGGGCATCGGCCTCACCGGCGAGCAGGCCCTGCCTACCCTGTCCATGATCATCTCCATGACCGCCGGCACCATGTTCGTGGTCTGGCTGGGCGAGCTCATCAGCGAACGAGGGATCGGGAACGGCATCTCCATCATGATCTTCGCCGGCATCATCGCCGGACTGCCTCAGTTCGTCGCCGGCCAGCTCTACACCGGCACCGGGGACACGGTCAGCAGCACCATCCTCCTTGGGGGATTGATGATCGGCCTGGTCTACGTGATCGTTGTCGTCCAGGAGGCGCAGCGGCGGATCCCCGTCCAGTACTCGCGCAGCGTCTTCCGTAGTGGCCGCATGTATCGCCAGTCCGGCCAGACGCACATCCCCCTGCGGGTGAACACCGTGGGGATGATCCCCCTTATCTTCGCCTTCTCTATCATCATCTTCCCGGCCTACGTCGGCAGCATATTCGCCACTTCCGATAACGCTTTCGTCGCCGGCGCGGCCGATTGGATACAGGGCGTGTTCGACCCCGGCAACTTTGGCTACTGGGCGTTCCTATTCGTAACCGTTGTGATCTTCACCTTCTTCTATACGCTGGTCATCTTCGGGCAACAGAACCTGGCGGAGAACCTCCAGCGCCAGGGGGGCTTCGTTCCCGGCATCCGGCCGGGGCGTCCCACTGAGGAGTACATCAACCGCGTGCTGATGCGCATCACCTGGGGCGGCGCCTTCTTCCTGGGCTTTATCGCGGTTGCGCCGTTCATATTCGCTGCCATCGTGGGGGGAAACTTCGCCCTGACCGGCCGCTCAGCCGCCTTTGGAATAACCTCCAGCGGCCTGATCATCGTCGTGGGCGTGGTCCTCGATACCCTGCGCCAGATCGAGTCCCAACTCCTCATGCGCCAGTATGAAGGGTTCATCCGGTAGGGGGCAGACGACAAGCTTGTATCTAATCTTGTTGGGTCTGCCGGGAGCGGGCAAAGGCACTCAGGCTACCCTACTATCCCAGGACACGGGCATGGCGCACATAACCAGCGGAGAGCTCTTTCGCGAAAACATCCGCGGGAAGACGGAGCTGGGCCGCAAGGCCCAGCCGTTCGTGGAGCGTGGCCTCCTGGTCCCCAACGAGTTGACGGTCGGCATGATCCTTGAGCGCATCTCTCAGCCGGATGCCCGGCGGGGCTTCCTGCTGGACGGGTACCCGCGAAACCTGGAGCAGGCGAGGGCGCTAGATCGGGCGCTGGCCGCCCAAGAGAAGGCGATCGACAAAACCCTTTACATCAAGGTCTCTGATGAGGAGCTAGTCCGCCGCCTCGCCGGCCGCTGGAACTGCCGTCAGTGCGGGGCGGTCTACCACGAACAGAGCATGCCCCCCAAGCAGAGCGGCGCCTGCGACCGCTGCGGCAGCGCCCTGTACCAGCGCGAGGACGACCGCCCTGACGTAGTCCGCACCCGGCTTGAGGTCAACCTGAAGGAGCTGGAGCCCCTGCTGGCGTATTACCGGAAAGACGGAAAGCTGATTGAGGTGGACGGAGAGCTGGAAGTGGAACGGGTAAAGGAGAAGCTCCTGGCTGCGGTAGGCCGCCCTCAGGAGGTGCCCTAGGCCACCATGCCCATCATCCTCAAGTCCCGAGACGAGGTCGCCATTATGCGCGAGGCCGGCCGTATCCTGGCTGAGGTGCGTGAGATCGTGGTGGACCGCCTGCGCCCCGGCCTGGTGGAGAAAGAGCTGGACGAGGTGGCGCGCAAGGAGTTCAAGAAGCGTAAGGTCGTTCCAGCCTTCCTCGGCTACCTGGGCTATCCGGCAACCGTATGCGTGTCCGCTAACGATAAGATCGTGCACGGCATTCCGGGCGACCGCGAGTTGATGGACGGCGATATCGTCAGCATCGACATCGGCTGCATCTACAAGGGGTTCGTGGCTGACTGTGCGGTGACCATAGGCATCGGCGACGTCTCCCCGGAGGCGCAGCGCCTCATTGATGTGACGCGAGAGGCGCTGAACAGGGGAATAGGAGCCGCTCGCGCCGGCGCCCGGCTGGGTGAGATAGGCGCCGCCATACAAGGCTATGTAGAGGGTGAGGGCTTCTCTGTGGTGCGGGAGTACGTGGGCCACGGCGTGGGCCGCCAGATGCACGAAGACCCTCAGGTGCCGAACTACGGCCGCCCTGATTCCGGCCCTATCCTCAAGGAGGGCATGGTCATCGCCATCGAGCCGATGGTTAACGCCGGTGACTGGCGCACTAAGCGGGACTCGGACAACTGGACCGTTCGGACACTGGATGGCAGCCTGTCCGCCCACTTCGAGCACACCCTTGCCATACGAGACGGTGAGGCAGAAGTGCTGACTTTGCCGTAGAATATAAGCTTTGGAGGTAGATATTCAAGGAGGTGACCGCCGAAACGCCCGCTATGGGCGGGGGCGCTGATGGGGAAAAAAGAAGCAATAGAGGTTGAGGGGGTAGTTAAAGAGAACTTGCCCAACGCGTTTTTTCGTGTAGAATTGCCTAATGGGCACAGGATCCTCGCCCATGCGTCTGGAAAGATCCGGATGCACTTCATCCGCATACTGCCCGGCGATCGCGTGCTGGTGGAGCTCTCCCCTTACGACTTAAGCCGGGGCAGGGTGACCTATCGCTTCAAGTAAGGTTCTATAGTGAAGGTATCGGCATCCGTCAAACGCCGCTGTGATAATTGCAAGGTCGTGCGCCGCCGAGGGGTGGTGCGCGTGATCTGTCGCAACCCCCGCCACAAGCAGAGGCAGGGGTAGGAGGGGTTCATGGCTCGCATAGCTGGAGTGGATATACCCCGAGACAAGCGCGTCGACGTATCGCTGCGCTACATCTACGGTATAGGCATCACCGTAGCCAACCAGATATGCACTCACGCCGCCGTATCGGGCGAGACGAAGGTCCGGGAGCTGACGGACGATGAGATCTCCCGCATCCGTGAGTACATAGACCGCAACTTCATCGTAGAGGGCGAGCTGCGCAAGCAGGTGCGCCAGAACATCCAGCGGCTTGTAGAGATCAACAGCTACCGGGGCATACGCCACCGCCGCGGCCTGCCCGTACGCGGGCAGCGCACTCAGACCAACGCCCGCACCAAGCGGGGCGCCCGCCGCACCGTGGCCGGCAGGCGGCGCGCCGTGGCCAAGAAGTAAGGGAGCAGAATGGCGGAACGGAAGACAAAAGCACGCACGCGCAAACGAGAGAAGAAGAACGTCCCCACGGGGCTGGCCTACATCCAGTCCAGCTTTAACAACACCACCATCACGTTGACCGACCCCAACGGCAACGTTCTCTCCTGGGCCAGCGCTGGCACCGCCGGCTTCAAGGGCTCCCGCAAGAGCACTCCCTATGCGGCCGGGCTGGCCGCCGAAGCAGCCGCCCGCCGGGCCATGGACCACGGCCTGCGGCAGGTGGACGTGCGAATTAAGGGGCCCGGCAGCGGCCGAGAAGCGGCGATCCGCTCCCTGCAGGCCGCCGGCATACAGGTCACCAGCATCCGTGACGTGACACCGATACCACACAACGGCTGTCGTGCGCGCAAGCGACGGCGAGTTTAGGAGGGATATGGCCCGCTACACCGGACCCGTCTGCCGTCTCTGTCGCCGCCTCGGCGATAAGCTATACCTTAAGGGCGAGAAGTGCTTCTCGCCCAAGTGCGCGTTCGAAAGGCGCCCGTTCGCCCCCGGTCAGCGCTCTATGCGCCGCCGCAAGGTGTCCGACCGCGGCCTGCAGTTGCGAGAGAAGCAGCGCGCCCGTGCGATATACGGCGTGCTGGAACGGCAGTTCCGCCGCTACTACGCTGAGGCGGTGCGACGCCACGGCGTGAGTGGTGACAACCTGCTCCGAATCCTGGAGCTGCGCCTGGATAACCTCCTGTACCGCTTCGGCTTCGCCGACTCGCGGGCCCAGGGCCGCCAGGTGGTCCTGCACGGGCACATCACTGTGAACGGCCGCAAGGCGCGCACTCCCTCCCACGTTCTCAAGGTGGGGGACGTCATCGGCTGGACGTCGCGGGGGCAGAACTCGCAGTACTTCCAGATCGTGAAGGAGCAGATGGAGAGCAAGAGCCCGCCGTCCTGGTTGAGCGTAGAAGGGGAGAAGATGATCGGTCGCGTGCTCATGCAACCGGAGATAGAAGAGATTGGGGCTAAGTTCAGCTCCGCCACCGTCGTCGAATACTACTCTCGGTAGGGGATAGTCAATGCTAGAGTCTCAGGTTTATCAAGGTGTGCCTGCTGCGCCCGTTGTGGAGGAACCGTCCTACGAGCCTCAGATCGAAGTTGAGGATAGCACGGACAATTTTGCCCGCGTGATCGCGGCGCCGTTGCTGCCCGGCTTCGGCATCACGTTGGGGAACGCCCTCAGGCGCGTGCTCCTCAGCTCTCTTTCCGGGGCGGCGGTTACCTCCGTGCGCATCGAAGGGGTGCAGCACGATTTCTCAACCATCCCAAACATCAAGGAGGACACCATAGAGTTCCTTCTGAACATCAAGGGGCTGCGCCTGCGGGCCGCCTCGGACCGGCCCGGTACGCTCATCCTTGAGGTCAGCGGCCGCGAGGGTGAGATCACCGCCGCCGATCTCCAGGTTCCGGAGCACTACGAGGTGATGAACCCAGAGCTCCACCTGGCGACCATGGACTCGCCAAAGGGCCAGCTCCGGGTGGAGCTGAACGTTGAGCCCGGCCGCGGCTACGTTCCCGCCGGCCTGGCCGATGGTGTGCCCCTCGGCGTCATCCCCGTGGACGCCATTTTCTCGCCCGTGCGCAAGGTCAACTATAAGATCGGTCGAACGCGCGTTGGTCAGGAGACCAACTTTGACCGCCTTGAAATGGAGGTCTGGACCGACGGCACCGTCAGCGCCGTCGATGCCGTCAGCAAAAGCGCCGAGATCATCATCGAGCAGTTCCAGCTGTTCGCTCACATGGGGCAGCCCCCTCTGCCGGTGGTGGAGCGCGGCCTGGGGGCAGGGGTTGTCCTCACGCCTGAGAAGTTCAACATGCCCATTGAGGACCTCAGCCTCTCCATGCGGGCCTACAACTGCCTGCGCCGCAGCGGTCTCATGACCGTGGGCAATGTGCTGGAGAAGAGCGAGGAGGAGCTTCTCTCCCTGCGCAACTTCGGTCGCAAGTCCTACGACGAGCTAAAGGACAAGCTGAACGAGTTGGGTCTGCTCCCTGTCGAGCCGGAGGAAGAGGTGATGGAGGCGCCGCCCTTGGAGGAGGGGGAGGGCCCCGTCCTGGCTCAGCGCCCGGCGGTGGAGGAAGCCGAAGCCCCCCCTGCTGTTGAACAGCCTCAGGAGGTGCGGGAGGAGGCGAAGAAGACGGAGGAAGCGGAGGCGCCTGCCAAGAAACAGGCAAAGGCCGCCAAGGTGGAGCCGTCCGCTGAGGATGACGAGGACGAAGTACCGGACTGGAAACGCAAACTGATGGAGATCACCGGTGGGGAGGACAGCGAGTAGGCATGGCCCACCGCATCGACGGGCGCAAGCTGGGCAGGCCCACCGACCACAGGTTGGCCATGTTCCGCAACCTAGTGACGGCTCTCCTCCGTCATGAGAAGATCATCACCACGGAGGCGAAGGCGAAGGAGGTGCGGGGCCTGGCTGAGCGGGTGATCACCCTGGGCAAGCGGGGCGACCTGCACGCCCGCCGCCAGGCGTTGCGCTTCGTGTACGACGAGAAGATAGTGAGGAAGGTGTTTGACGACCTGGCCGAGCGTTACGCCACCCGGCCCGGCGGCTACACGCGGATCGTGAAGCTGGGCCAGCGGCACGGAGACGGCGCCCACATGGCCCAGCTGGAGATGGTGACGGAGGAGGGCTAGGCTGCTGCCCGGCTCATCGGGCATGTCAGGGGACGCACCAGTCCGCCGTCTGGCCTTGCTCCTGGAGTACGAGGGCACCGGCTTAGGAGGCTCTCAGTACCAGACGAATACGGGAACGATACAGGACGCGCTGGAACGCGCCCTGCGCAGCTTAACAGGCGAACCGATAAGGGTAGCCCTCGCCGGCCGCACCGATGCCGGCGTCCACGCCCGTGGTCAGGTGGCCGCGTGTACCTCCGGCAGCCGCCACGGGCCGGACGTGTTCGTGAGGGCGCTCAACCATCACCTGCCGGACCAGATAGCGGTGCGGGCGGCCAGGGAGGTTCCCCTCACCTTCGACCCGCGTCGCCAGGCGGCCGGCCGCCGGTACCGCTATACTATCCACAACGGACGCCAGCGGCCCGCCCTCCTGCGACGTTTCGTCTGGCAGGTGGCTGAGCCGCTGGATGTGGATGCGATGCGGCAGGCGGCCGTCTCCCTGGTGGGGCAGCACGACTTCGTCGCATTCACGCAGCCCTCACTCGCCGGACGGCAGAGCACCTGCCGGAGGATGACGCGGGCGGAGGTCAAGCGCTCCGGCCGCCGCATCCGGGTGGACATGGAGGCCAACGCCTTCTTGCCCCACCAGGTGCGCCGTACGGTGGGGTCGCTGGTGGAGGTGGGCAGAGGCAGGCTCTCGCCGGCGGAGTTCGAGGCCCTGGTCCGCGAGGCCAGACCGGGAGCGGCGAGCTTCGCGGCGCCGGCCCGCGGGCTCTGCTTGATGAAGGTTCGCTATGAGGACGGACTGTTTGATGATGAAACGGATGAAGACTTATAGCCTAAAGGGCGGCGACATAGACAAGCGCTGGCATGTGCTGGACGCCGCGGATCACACGCTGGGCCGGCTGGCCAGCCAGGTGGCCAGCCTCCTCATGGGCAAGCACAAGCCTGACTTCACCAAACACCTGGACATGGGCGACTTTGTGGTGGTGGTGAACGCGGCCAAGGTGCGAATCACCGGAAACAAGCTGCAGGACAAGATGTATTACCGACATACCGGCTACATGGGCGGCCTCAAAACGATTCCCTTGGCCCGGATGATGGAACGCCGCCCGGAGCGCGTCATCGAGATGGCGGTGCGCGGGATGCTTCCCCGCAACCGCCTGGGCCGGCACGTATACCGGCACCTCAAGGTGTACGCGGGGCCTGACCACCCGCACCAGGCGCAAGTCAACGCCTCCCGCAAGCGAGAGGCGGCAGCGGCCGCCACCAGCACGCCGCGCCCGACAGGAGAGCAACCATCATGACACAAGAACAGTCCGCGGAGCTTACCGCCCCGCCGGGCGAGCGGTATTACTACGGCACCGGACGTCGCAAGTCGGCGGTGGCCCGTGTGCGGCTCTACGCCGGCTCCGGCGCCATCGTCGTCAACGGGAAGCCCTACCAGGAGGTGTTCACCCGGCTGCTGCACCAGGTCAAGATACGGGAGCCGCTG
>JADFNQ010000063.1 GCA_022563285.1 Chloroflexota bacterium
CTTCGCCGCCTACCGGGATGTCGGGCTGCTCGGGCTCTCCATCCCCGAGGAGTACGGCGGCAGCGGCGCCGGCTTCCTCGCCCTCGCCCTGGCCGTGGAGGAGATCGCCAAGTACTGCAACTCCTCCGCCCTCATCCTCCTCCTCTCCGCCCTCTCCACCCAGCCGATCAACCTCGGCGGCTCCGAGGAGCAGAAGCGCCAGTGGCTGCCCCGCGCCGCCGCGGGCGAGATCAGGGGCGCATTCTGCCTCACCGAACCCAACGCCGGCTCCGACGTCGCCGCTATCGAGTCGAGGGCCCGCCGCGACGGCGACGACTACGTCATCGACGGCGAGAAGGTGTACATCTCCGGCGGCTCCGTGGCCGACTACGTCATCTTCTTCGCCAAGACCGGCGACGACGGCACCCGCGCCGTCTCCGCCTTCGTCGTGCCCACGGACTCCCCCGGCTACTCGGTGCCCCGCACCGACCGCAAGATGGGCGTCATCGGCGTGCCCACGGCGAACATCGTCCTCCAGGAGTGCCGCGTCTCCGCCGCCAACCGCCTCGGCGAGGACGGACGCGCCTTCCGCACGGCGATGCTAACCCTCAACACCTGCCGCCCCGTGGTGGGCGCGCGCGGCCTGGGCCTGGCCGAGGGCGCCATCGCCTACGCCCTGGACTACGCCCGCGAGCGCAAGACCTTCGGCAAGCCGCTCGTCGACCACCAGGCGATCCAGATGATGCTGGCCGACGCCGCCATTCAGATCGAGGCCGCCCGCCGCCTCGTCTACCACGCCGCCTCCCTGGTGGACGCCGGCAAGTACGAACGCCAGGACGCGCCCTACCTCTCCATCGCCAAGACGTTCGCCACGGAGATGTCCATCCGCGTCTCCTCCGACGCGATCCAGATTCTGGGCGCGCAGGGCTACATGAAGGACCACCCGCTGGAGCGCCACTACCGCGACGCCCGTCAGCTCACAATCGTGGAGGGGACGTCGCAGATACAGCGGCTGGTCATCGCCCGCGCCCTGATTGAGCGGGACATCAGCTACTGGTAGGCTGACCCACCTCCGCGGGCCGCATCTGCGGGGGCGGCCCGAAGCGGCGCGAAAAGGTCAGGTAGAGCGCCAACAGCATGGCGCTGATGGTCACCGCCAGCAGGGTAGCCCGAACCCCCACCAGGTCGGCTGTCCCCCCCACGATGAGGAGCGGCAGCAGGGAGAGGAAGTCGGCCAGGGAGCCCTGGACCGCGAACACCCGCCCTTGCGTCTCCTCGGGCGCCTCCTCGTTCATCACGGCCCCGGCTGCCACCCTCACCAAGGTGAAGGCGAAGCCGATGGGTATCGCCAGGATCATCGTCATGGTGATCACGGAGTTGACGCCCACCTCATTCTCAACGAAGGTGAGGCCGAAGTCCAGGGTTTCCTTCACGAAGTCCTTCACTAAGACGACGAGCCCCAGGCCCATTAGCCCCAGCAGTAAGATGACGAAGCCGACAGCCACCACGCGCCAGGAGCCGAAAAGCCTGGCCAGGATCGGTGCTACCAGTAACCCCACCCCGGCGCCGATGGCCCCCGGGGCCGCCACGAACACTGTGTCCTCTGGGGCTATGCCCAGCACGTCCTCGGTGTATTTGGGCAGGAGGATCACCAGCATCTTGGCCAGCGTCAAGGTGATGGCCAGATAGGCGATCGCCAGATAGGCGCGGCGGTTAGTGCGGAGGATGCGGAAGCCTTCGCGCAGGGAGTCCAGGAAGCCCATTGACGTCCTGGCGACATCTTTTTTCTCGGTGAGGCCCGCATGGACGGTCGCCACTATCCATGCGCCCCAGCCGAAGAGCAGCGCGGCTATGACGAATATCGGGATCTCGCCGCCGATCTTGAAAAGGAGCGCCCCCAGGATGACCGTTCCAGCCACCTGGCCCAGGAGGGAGGTGAACACCATGAGGGAGTTTGCGGAGGCGATCTGATCCCGGCGGACGATTCCCGGGACGGTGGCCGCTTCCGCGGGCCCGAAGAACTGGCCCACGGTGGAGAAAGCGAATACCAGCAGGAGGATGAACCCGACATTGTCACTAAAGATGATGAGGGCGAGGACGATGACGCCCCTCCCAATGTGTCCCAGCGTGAGGATAACCCGCTTGGGGACGATGTCCGCGATGGCCCCCGCCGGGATGCCAAAAAGGATAGAAGGGAGGATAAAGGCGATGATGAGGATGGTGGCCAGGACGCTGGAGCTAGTTTTATCAACTATCAATATGAGAAGGGTGAAGAGGAGGGCGTTCTGGGCGGTCCCTCCCAGGACGCGGGACTGCAGGAGGCTGCGGAACCTCTGGTTCGCCAGTAGCCGGATGTCTTCGGGCTGTACGGCCATGGGTGGTAGTTAGAGATCAGGTAGCGGAGGCTCTTCCGGCGCCTCCGCCACCTCCTCAGCCGTGAACCGGTAGCCGCGGTAGAGCCAGACCAGGACGGGGGGTGCGAGGATGGTGGTGGCGATGCTCATGAATACGACGACGGAGAAGATATCATCGGAGATGGCGCCGATGCTGGCGCCGATGCTCGCCACCACCAGCCCAACCTCGCCCCGTGGCACCATCCCCGTCCCGATGATAGCGGCGGAGCGTCCGGACAGCCCTAGGGAAGCGAGCCCGCCGCCCATGAGCTTCCCCAGTACGGCCAGCCCCGTCACCCCCAGCGCAATCGCCAGTATCGTGGGGTCAGTGAACGCTCCCGGGTCCACCTTGGTGCCGATGATCACGAAGAAGAACGGCACCAGGAACTCGTAGACCGGCAGAGCTTGCTGCTCCAGGTTGTACCTCTCCTTCGCCTCCGCCAGCATCATCCCCGCCAGGAAAGCGCCGATGATCGCCGCCAGACCGATGATGCCAGCCAGGGCGGACAGGCCCAACATCACGATCATCGCCACCAGGAAGGGAGCGTTCTGTATCCTCAGCTTCTCCAGGTGGATGCTGTACTGCCGGATCACCCGCGTGCCTACCAGGGCGGCGAACACCACAAACGCCACCGCGGCCACCGCCGTCAGGGCCAGCTCCAGGACATCAAAGCTGTCCTCGCCCAGGCCGCTGACCACAGACAGCATCAGCAGCGCCAGGATATCGTCCACCACCGCCGCGCCCAGGATGATCCGCGCCTCGCGCGTGCGTATAGCGCCAATGTCGCCCAGCACCCGAGCCGTGATGCCGATGCTGGTGGCCACCATCGCCGTGGCCACGAACGCCGCCTCGAGCCCCAGATCCTCCGCGGCGACGGGATCGGTGCCCCAGATCAGCGCGAAGCCAAGGACAAAGGGGAAGATGATCCCCAACACCGCTACCATGGCGGCGCGGCCACCCACCTCGGTGAGGTCGCGCAGGCGGGTCTCCAGCCCCACAAAGAACAGCAGGATGATCACGCCCAGCTCGGCGATCACGTCGAGGACGACTGTGAGGGCTTCTTCGGCCGCCTTCTCGTCGCCGCCGAAAAGGTCGATGAGGGCGCTGTCCGGCGAACCCACCAGCCCAAGCGTGTGCGGGCCGATGAGCACACCCACCAGAACCTCACCCACGATGGCCGGCTGACGAATCCTGGTGAAAAGCTCGCCCGCCATCTTCGCCGCCGCGAACAGGAAGAACAGGTCGACGAGGATGCCCGTGGTTTCTTGCATAGCTTGTTGGCACCAATCCTATCCTGAGATGGTGTGGGCGTAAACCTGCCCTAGCGGACGTGGCCGGCGGGGCAGGCGGCCGCACCCGGGACGCGGCTGCGTCGTTCTTACTGGTAGAATAGGATACTGGCCGTCATGCGCTGGCTCACCGCGCCCCCGTTCGGCGTTCTCCTGCCTGTGGTGCTGCTCATCATCACCGCCTGTTCAACCTCCGGCGGGGAGCCCACCTCCGAGGCGGAGCCTGAGCCACCCAAGACGCCCCTGGAGACCGCGCAGCGCTACCTTGACCTCTGGCAACGGCAGGAGTACGGCGAGATGTACTCCCTCGTCTCTGCCGAAGCCCGCGCCATCATCAGCAAAGAGGAGTTCATCAAGCGCTACGCCGCCGTGGCGGAAGAAGCCACGATCACCGGCATCGATTTCGAGATAGGCCCGAACGTCGTGGAGGAGGACACGGAGATACCGGTGAGCGTTACCGTCCACACCTCCTTCTTCGGCGACATCAAGCAGGGGCAACGCATCATCCTGGTGCGGGAGGAGACCTCTGCCTCCACCTCGGTCGGAGAGACGCCGGTGCGCAGCGAGGAGTGGCGCGTTAAGTGGAGCCCCAGCCTCATATTCAGCGAGCTGGACGACCGCGCCCTCGTTCACTTCTTCACGCAGATCCCCCGCCGCGGCTCCATCCTGGACCGAAACGGCAAGCAGCTGGCCGTGGACGCCCAGCTACCGGTCATCGGCTTCGTACCCGACCTCATTACCGATAAAGAAGCCCTCATCTCCAGCCTAGCCTCCGCCCTCAACATGTCCGAGAGCGACGTGCGCGCCCAGGTGGAGACTGAACTCCCCTCCTACTACTTCATCCCCATCGACACGCTGGACTACGGCACCGCTGAGGAGGAGCTGGACAAGTTCTACGCCCTCTCCGAGCTGGGAGTGGTGGTGCGGGACGAGACGCAGCGCATCTACCCCAACGGTGACTCCGCCGCCCACGTCCTGGGCTACTTGGCCGAGGTCAACGCCGAGCAACTGGAAGAGCTGGAGACGAAGGGCTACCGCGCCGGCGACATGATAGGCGCCTTCGGCCTGGAGCTCCAGTTCGATGAGGTCCTGGCCGGCGAGCGCGGCGGCACGCTGGCCACGATCACCCCCGAAGGTACGATCAGCCGCACCATCGCCGAGAAGCCTACCAGGCCCGGCAAGGACGTCATCCTCACCCTCGACATCGACGTTCAGACGACGGCGGAAAGCATCCTCGGCGAGCGGGTGGGCTCCATCGTTGTCATGGACCCGCGCGATAACGCCGTGCTGGCCCTTGCCTCTTACCCCCGGTTCAACCCCCAGGCCATCACCGATGGCCTCAGCCTGGAGGAGTACAACAGGCTCGACAACGATGACCGCCTGCCGTTCCTGCACCGTCCCCTGCTGGCCACCTACCCGCCGGGGTCCACGTTCAAACCGGTAACTTTGGCGGCAGGCCTTGAGAAGGCCGGCGTCTCCGCCGTCGAGACGTTTCAGTGCCTGCCCGTGTGGACGGGGCTGGGTGAGGATTTCCCCAAGAACAACTGGCAGACGGTGGACCGGGGCTACCTCACGCCCGCGCAGGGTCTGATGGCCTCCTGCAACCCCGTCTTCTACGAGATCGCCCTCAGGCTCGACCACATCGATACCGCGATCCTGCCGGAGTTCGCCCGCGGCTTCGGCTACGGCCAGCTCACCGGCATAAACGGCCTAGACGAAGCCCCCGGCGTTGTGCCCAACGACCAATGGAAGCAGGAGAACCAGGACGAGCCCTGGTACAGCGGCGATAGCGTAAACATGGGGATCGGCCAGGGCTTCCTGCTCGCAACGCCCTTACAGATCGCCAACGCCTACTCCGCGATCGCCCATGGGGGCGTCTTACGCCAGCCGCTACTTGTGCGGAGCATCGCCGAGCCGGGAGGCGCCGCCGCCCAGGAGTTCACGGCGGAGGAGATCGCACCGCTGCCGGTGTCTGAGGCTACCCTGGCCGAGATCCGCAGCGGCCTTACGCTGGTCATCCAGAACCCGGGCGGCACTTCCTACCAGGTGTTCGCCACCTCCCCTCTGGACGTAGCCGGCAAGTCCGGCACCGCTGAAGACCTCCCCTTTGGCGCCAACCACGTTTTCTTCGTCGCCTACGCCAACCGTTCGGAGCCCTCGGTCCTCACCTTGATCGCGCTGGAGGAAGGGGAACTGAGCTCGGCGGAGGCCGGGCCCAAGGCCCGCAATGTCCTGGAGGCGGTCCTGGGCTCCTAGGGGACAGCGTTCCATTAGTTCCTGCTTTCAGGGAAACTCTAATGTAAAGCCCCACCCTGGAGGGTGTGGTGCTGCCTACCAGAAGCACGAAACGGCGATGCTCTATATTGTTAGCCCCCGCGTAGCCTGCCCTCCACCGCGGTGCTACAATGTCGCCTAAGGAAAGCCTTCCTACGATGGATACGGATAATCCCATCGAACTACGGGCCGTCTTCGCACTGAAGGGACGGGCGGAGGTGATCACTGCCAGCACCGGCGCCGGCTACCACAACCTGTGGGAGCGCGCCTGCTAGCCGATGCATCGCCGCGACTTCGAACGCCTGGTTGTCAAAGCCCTGGAAGACCTACCCGACCAGTTCCGCAACGCCCTGGAGAACCTCGATATACAGGTGCGCTGGCGCCCCACCCCAGCCGAGCTGCGACGCGCCGGCGTGCGCCGCGGCTCCCTGTTCGGCGTCTACGTGGGAGTGCCCCTGCCCAAGAGGGGGCACCACTACTCAATGGCCCTACCCGACACGATCGTCGTCTACCAGCACACTCACGAGCGGCACTGCCGAAGTGAAGCCGAGATCACGGAGCAGGTACGCCAGACCGTCCTGCACGAGATCGGCCACTATCTAGGCATCGACGAAGACCGGCTGCACGAGCTGGGCATCGGCTAAAGGAGGCTCCTTATGGAACAGACCCCCCCGGTTACGCAGCCCGAGGTTGCGCAACCGCAGCCGCCGGGCGAGAATCGCTTCTTGACCACGCTGCGTCAGCCCCGCGTCCTCCTCATCCTCCTGGCCGTGTGGGCCATCATCGGCGCCCTGACGGAGTTCTTCACCTCCAGCGGCCTGTTCGTCGACCTCCACGACCGCGAGCTGGACGGGGCGCTGGGCGGCCGCGCCCTGAGCTGGGAGGCGATCCCCCTGGCGGTGCTGTACCTGTACTGCTCCCGAGACCCGGTGCGCTATCAGCGGGTGTTCTGGCTCGCCCTCATCGAGCAGGCGGCGGCCATCGCGGCCAACGTCTACCACTGGGGCGCGGGCGACTTCAGCTTCGAGAGCGTGTTCATCCCCATCGTGGTGGCCACGGCGCTGGGCCTGCTGGTGTTCCTGCACCTGTTCCAGCCCAGGGAGCCGGAGGAAGTGACCGCACCGCCAAGCCCCAGCAGTGGTATAGGGCCAGCTGCGAGCGAATCCTTGTAGCGGCGGCCTTCAGGCCTCCACCCCCTCCCTGGCAACCCGAAGCCTGCCCGCCTCTGGCCGGGTCGCCGTACGGGGCTATGGCCCTACGGCTGCCGCA
>JADFNQ010000064.1 GCA_022563285.1 Chloroflexota bacterium
CCTATCGCAGTCGCTACCGGCGGTGGCTTCGTGCTGGTCAGATGACGGATGGGAGTGAACGCTGAAAGCTATTACCTCGGCGGCGTCCGGTGAACGGGGCGTTGCCGCCTGGCTGAGCCGTCTCCGTCTCGTGCTCGATATCCGCTACTTGGCTTTGCTTTGCGTCATCGTCACCTACGCCCTCATCATCCTGGGCGGCACGGTGAGAGTGACGGATTCCGGTCTGGCCTGCCCTGACTGGCCCCGCTGCCAGGGTCAGTGGATACCTACCCTGGAGGGCCATGTCCTCATCGAGTACTCACATCGGCTCGCCGCGGCGAGCGTAGGGCTGATAATCCTGGGCACGGCGATCGTGGCCTGGCTGTGGTACCGCGAGAATCGCTTCGTTGTGGCCGGCAGCACTATCGCGGTCGTGCTGGTCACCGTGCAAGCGTTGGTGGGAGGCGTGACCGTCAATTTGGAGCTGCCGGACACCATAGTCGCCCTCCACCTGGCGATCGCCCTGGTCATCCTGGCGGTACTCGTCGCCACGGCCATCGCCGCCTTCCGGCAGGGGCGCCTTCCTCTCTCGGATGCCTCTGCATTCGAGGGCGCGGGACCGGTTGGCGCCGTCCCCGGCCTGGCCGCGGTGACCGCCCTGGCTACGTTCGGGCTGATTCTGATCGGCTCTTATGTGGCGAACAGCGGCGCCGCCCTGGTCTATCCGGATTGGCCCCTGTTCGACGGCAGGCTGGTGTCCGCCGGCGGCCGGCTGGCCGATCTCCATTGGGCTCACCGGATGATGGCGGTCATTGTGGGGCTGCTGGTGCTGGGGCTGGCGGTGCAGACGTGGCGGCAGGGGCGGCGGCCGGCTCTCATTGCGGCGATGGGTTGCGCCCTGGTACTGTATGTGGCTGAGGTGTTAGTGGGCGCCAGCAACATCTGGTTCGAACTGGCCACCTCAGTGCGTATCGTTCACCTGGCGTTAGCCTCGGCGCTGTGGGTGGCGCTGGTGTTCACCGCAGTCTGGGCGTACGCTGAGCGCACTGGAGCGTCAGGGGAAATAAGGTAGAATGCAAGGCGCTATCGCAGGGCGGAGGGTTCGTGGCCTGCGTGAGGCCGTCTTAGCTTACCTGAGCCTTACCAAGCCGCGCATCATTTTACTCCTGCTTATCGCCACGGTTCCCGCTATGATCCTGGCGGAGGGCGGCTGGCCCTCGCCCTGGCTGATACTGGTGACCGTGGCCGGAGGCACACTCGTTGCCGGCGGCGCGAACGCCATGAACTGCTACTTCGACCGCGACATCGATGGTGTGATGCTGCGGACGCAGGGCCGGCCGCTCCCCTCGGGTCAGATAGAGCCGGAGAGGGCGGCCGTGTTCGGCATCCTCCTTGGGGGCATCGGGTTCGTGACGCTGGAGGCGTTCGCCAATCTGCTGGCCGCGTCCCTCACGCTTGGCGCCTTCGCCTTCTACATTGTGGTTTACACGCTGATTCTCAAGCGAACGACGTCTCTGAACATCGTCATCGGCGGCGCTGCGGGGGCGATGCCGCCCGTGGTTGGCTGGGCGGCCGTCAGCGGTGAGGTAGGGCTGCCGGCGTTGGTGTTGTTCGGGATAGTTGTGCTGTGGACGCCGCCTCACTTCTGGGCCCTGGCCCTGAACCACGAGAGCGACTACAAACGGGCCGGCATTCCCATGCTGCCGGTGGTGCTGGGGCGGGAGGAGACGAAGCGCCACATCCTGCTCCACAGCCTGGCGTTGGTGGCCGTCTCCCTCCTCTTACCCGTTGCCGGCGCCACCGGAGTTATCTATCTGAGCGCGGCCATCGTCCTGGGCGGGCTGTTCCTCTTCTACGCCTTCCGCCTCTGGCTCAGCACGTCCACCAGGGCCGCCACTGACCTGTTCCGCTATTCGATTATCTATCTGGCCCTGCTGTTCGTGGCCGTCGCGGTGGACGGGCTCGCCGGGGCCTAGTGAAGAATGATGCCCGCAGGCGGATGCGAAAGGGAGGGTGCGGATGAGAACGGCTCGCGTTGACTTGGGCACGTGTGTGGCACATCATAATCGGATGTAGCTCCTGCCGGGCGGGCCCCGGCTACACTGCGATTAAGTTCGCCTAGTTAGGATATCGGTGGGGGTTCAGAGGACTCATCTGCGGCTGGCGGTGACCGCCCTGCTCGTCGCTATTCTCGTGCTGCTGGTGGGTTGTGGTACTGTAGACGACCCCCAGAATACGTTCGCGCCGGAGGGCGATGTCGCACGGAAGCAGCGGGACCTTCTCCTCGTGTGGGTCCTGGGGCCGGCGGCGGTCATCCTCGTCCTGGTGTTTGGCGTCCTGGGTTACAGTCTCATCCGCTTCCGGCGGAAGAGCGATAATGAGCTCCCTAAGCAGGTGCACGGTAATAACCGGCTGGAGATCGCCTGGACGATCGCGCCCGCGATCCTGCTCCTCATCATCGCTGTCCCGACGATCGACGCCGTGATAGATCTGGGGCGGGGGCCAGCGACTGACGCCCTGCACGTCAGGGTTACCGGCCGTCAGTGGCAGTGGGAGTTCGAGTACCTGGACCCCGAGTATGAGGCTGCCGAGGCCAACCTAGAGTGCGTTGCCCCACAATTGCGTGCTCCGGAGGATGGTGCGGGCCAACCGCTGTGCGTCGTTGGGGAGCTGCATATCCCCGTGGACCGCGAGGTAGGCATCGAGCTCGAGTCTATTGACGTGATACATAGCTTTTGGGTTCCCAAGCTGGCCGGCAAGCTGGATAACATTCCGGGGACCACGAACAGGATGTTCTTCAACGCCACCAAGATTGGCTCGTATTCCGGGCAGTGCGCCGAGTTCTGCGGGCTGGGGCACGCCGATATGAAGATGATTATCGTCGCCGAGAGCGAGGAAGACTTTCAGGAGTGGGTCACGGACCAGCTTGAGGGCGGCGGCGCGGCCCGCTCGCGCACCGGTGAGCCTGATCTAGTCTCGCGCGGAGAGTAGGCGATGGCGAGAGCGATCGAACAGAGGCCAGGGACGACGATGGTGGAGGCGATGCGCAAGCTCCGCGCGGATGCCGAGTCCTACCAGGGGTGGTGGAGCTGGCTCACCACCGTCGATCACAAGCGCATCGGCGTCATGTACGGCGTAACCGCCTTCTCCTTCTTCCTCCTGGGCGGCGTTGAGGCGCTGCTGATCCGGCTGCAGCTCTCTACGTCCAACGGCCAAGTGCTGGACCCCGATGCCTACAACCGCCTGTTCACGATGCACGGCACGACGATGATCTTCCTGGTGGTGATGCCCCTCAGCGCTGCCTTCTTCAACCTCCTGATCCCGCTGCTGATCGGCGCCCGCGACGTGGCCTTCCCGCGGCTGAACGCCTTCAGCTTCTGGGTGTTCCTGGCTGGCGGCCTGTTCATGAACGCCAGCTTCTTCACAGGCGGCATATTCCAGGGTAAGCTGGGCGCGCCCGATGCCGGCTGGTTCGGCTACGCACCCCTGAGCCTGGTCTCCACCGGCCAGGGGATAGACTTCTGGGCCTTTGGCCTGTTGATCCTGGGCATCGCCTCTATGGCGGCCGGGTTCAACTTCATCGTCACTATCTTCAATATGCGAGCGCCGGGGATGACCCTGCTGCGCATGCCGGTCTTCGTCTGGATGACGCTGGTCACATCCTTCCTCATCATCTTCGCCATGCCGATTATCACCGTCGCCCTGTTCGAGCTCCTATTCGACCGTCTGTATGGCGCCAACTTCTTCAACATGGCCGCGGGCGGCAAGCCGTTGCTGTGGCAGCACATGTTCTGGCTGTTCGGCCATCCCGAAGTGTATATCTTGATCCTGCCCGCTATGGGGATCGTCTCGGAGGTGCTTCCCACCTTCTCCCGGAAGCCGCTGTTCGGCTACCAGTTCGTGATCTTCTCCGGGCTTGCCATCGCCTTCATGAGCTGGGGGGTGTGGGCGCACCACATGTACACCACGGGCCTGGGCACGATAGCGAACTCGGCCTTCGCCGTGTCCACGATGCTGATCGCCGTGCCCACGGGTATCAAGATATTCAGCTGGATCGCCACGTTGTGGGGCGGCTCAATCAATCTGAAAACGCCGCTGTACTTCTCGGTCGGGTTCATCTCGATGTTTGTCATCGGCGGGCTGACCGGTGTGATGCACACGGTAGTGCCCTCGGACTACCAGCAGCAGGACACGTACTTCGTGGTGGCGCACTTCCACCAGGTGCTGTTCGGGGGGGCGATGTTCGGCCTGTTCGCGGGGATCTACTACTGGTTCCCCAAGTTCACAGGACGCCTTCTCCATGAAGGCTGGGGTAAGCTCCATTTCTGGCTGATGTTCATCGGGTTCAACCTGACGTTCCAGCCGATGATGATACTGGGGCTGCTGGGGATGCCGCGCCGCATCTACAGCTACGGGAGCGGGACCGGCTGGGACTTCCTGAACATGCTGGCGACCGCGGGCGCGTTCCTCATCGGCCTGTCCATCCTGGTGTTCATGATCAACGTTGTCGTCAGCCTGCGGAGAAAGGAGCGGGCTGGGGCCGACCCGTGGGACGGCCGCACCCTGGAGTGGAGCCTGCCTTCGCCGGTGCCGCCGTACAACTTCGCGGAGATCCCCACGGTGCGGGCTCGGGACGATTTCTGGCACCAGAAGTACGCGGAGGACGAGGAGGGGCGGCCCGTGCCGATCGTGGCGGGCGGGGCCTACCAGGCAGAGGAGGAAGAAGGAGAGGAGGAAGCCGAAACCGGCCACGGGATACACATGCCCTCGCCCTCATTCTGGCCTCTCATCGCCGCTATCGGCCTTCCGATCATGGCCGCCGGCTTCATCTACCAGGAGTCTGCTAACCTGCTCCCGATGATCGCTATCGGCGCCGTCATCACCATCGTGGGCATCTACGGCTGGGCGCTGGAGCCGGCATCCGAGTGAGCCAGGGAGGAGTGGTTTGAGTCACGCGCCCGCGGCCCTAGAGACGACCGCTACCGGCATCGATAACCGGAAGCTGCTGATGTGGCTGTTCCTGGCCTCGGAGACGCTGCTGTTTGGGTCGCTCATCGCCGCCTATCTGCTGTACCGGGGCCAGAGCGTGGTTGGGCCCTACCCCGAGGAGCTGTTTGACATTCCCTTCACCTCCGTTAGCGCTTTCGTGCTGCTGATGAGCAGCGTGACGATGGTGCTGGCGCTGGCGGCGATCCAGCGGGGGGACCAGCGGGGGCTGCGGATATGGCTGTTCACCACGGCGCTGCTGGGCATGCTCTTTATCAGCGGGCAGGCGTTCGAGTTCACGGAGTTCAACCGGGAGGGGCTCTCTTTGAGCTCGAACCTGTTTGGCACCACCTTCTTCGTGCTCACGGGGTTTCACGGCGCCCACGTGACGGTGGGCGTGCTGGTACTGCTCTCGCTGTTGGTGATGGCGTTAAGGGGGCGGCTGACGAGGTCCCAGAGCATGAACGTGGAGCTAGTGGGGCTGTACTGGCATTTCGTGGACGTAGTGTGGATCGCCATTTTCACGCTTGTCTACTTGATTCAACCCTGACGCGAGGAGGAAGCGGCAGATGACGCTGGCAGAGAGCAGGGGGATAAAGAGGCCGCCGGAGCACGAAGCCGACGCCCGGCAGGCCGGCGGGCGGGCCCATCCCGGCCCGTTGGAGTACACAAGGATCGGTCTGATCCTGGCGGTAATAACGGCGGTTGAGGTTGGCGCATTCTATATGGACATCGCCCAGTGGGCCCTGGTGAGCATTCTGGTGGTGCTTTCCGCGGTGAAGTTCAGCCTGGTGGTGATGTGGTTCATGCACTTGAGGTTTGACAGCCGGCTGTTTTCGGGGCTGTTGGTGGGTGGCTTGATGCTGGCGGCGGCTCTGTTCGTTGTGGTGCTGTCCACTCTGGGAGGCGGGTTGACCTGACGTACGTGAGGCAGCCCTCAGATGGCGGTAGCCCCGTCCCCGGGAAAGGATAGGCTTTGGCGCTCCTGCATATCGGCGGCTACCAGTGGCTGGACTGGAACTTCCACCCTGACGTGGTGCTGCTGTGCCTGGCGTTGCTAGGGGGCTACCTCTACGCCATCACCCGGCTCCGGAAGCCCCTCTCTGACGCCGGGCGGGTCAAGCGCATCCAGATCGTCTCCTTCTCCCTGGGCGTGCTGACGATCTACGCCGCTTCGGGATCGCCCCTGCACGAGCTGGCCGATGTCTATCTGGTCAGCGCCCATATGTTGCAGCACGTGCTGCTGACGTTGGTGGCGGCGCCGTTGCTCCTGGCCGGTATCCCGGGCTGGGCATGGCAGGCGCTGCTGCGCATCCGCGGCGTGATGCCGGTAGGGCGTGTGCTTACGCATCCCCTGATGGCCCTGGCCATATTCAACGGGGCGATGCTGCTGGTCCACCTGCCTTCCGCGGTGGACCTGCAGCTGCGGGAGTGGACGTTCCATCTGTTCGTGCATGTGACGCTGGTGGGGGCCGGTCTGGTGCTGTGGTGGCCGGTTTTGAGCTACGTACCGGAGCTGCCCCGCCTCACTTACCCCCTCCAGATGGGCTACCTGTTCCTGCAGTCGGTGGTGCCGGCGGTGATGGCTTCTTTCATCACCTTCTCGGGTCGCCTGGTCTACCCGGTCTATGCCGAGGCGCCCCGCATCTGGGGGATATCGGCGATAGATGACCAACAGATCGCGGGGGGGCTGATGAAGCTACTGGGGACGATCATCCTGTGGTCGTTTATCACGGTCATCTTCTTCAAGTGGTTTGAGCGGGAGGAGGCGGAGGCGCGGGGCCCGCGCTGGCCGGAGGTGGAGGAGGAGCTGCACGACCTGGGGCTGACGGCGAAGCACCAACCCCCGGCGCACCGTCTGCGCTAGTCGGGATGCCTTAGCGTTCCCGGGACCGGATTCGGAGGGGCCGCTACTCGACGATCGCCGTTCCCACCATCTGTATGGGGTGAACGTCGCAGCGGAAGAAGTACTCGCCCGGCGGGGGCGCCGTGAACGTCACCTCGTCGAGGCAGGGAGCGGCGCATATCTGCGTGAGGGCGATGGCCGCCGACGGACCCTCCGACTCCGCTACCTCTCTGCTCTCGTACAGCGCCCAGTTGTGCAGGACGGCGGTGTCCTGGTTGTCGGCGTGGACGGTGATCTCCATGTCGGCGGGGAGGGTGATCTCGTCGGTGTCGAAC
>JADFNQ010000065.1 GCA_022563285.1 Chloroflexota bacterium
GCTCGTCATCGACAGCTACGACGCCTTCCTGCGGGACGAGGAGACGGCGGAGGCGCTGGCGCCGGAGGTTGTCCTGCGCTTCGGCGCCACGCCGGTATCCAAGCCGCTTCTGCTCTACCTCCAGCGTCACGCCCGCTGCCGCCAGATCCTGGTGGATGGGGGAAAGGGGTGGGGTGACCCCGGCCTGACCGCCAGCGACGTGCTCCATACCGACCCCCGGTCCCTGTGCGATGCGCTTCTGGATGCCCTTCGGTCTTCGGACCGGCGGCGGGGTGCGGATGCGCCGTCGGAGTGGGCGGGCCGCTGGCAGCGGATCGCCCAGCGGGCTCGCGATGCCCTGAGGTGTCGCCTCGGTGAAGGGCCCGGCCTCTCGGAGCCCGGCGTCTTCGCCGAGCTGGCCGAACTGCTCCCGGCCGGGGCGGCGCTGTTCGCCGGTAACAGCATGCCAGTGAGGGACCTGGACGCGTTCTTCCCGGGCGGCGTGCGGCCCGTCCGTTTCCTGGCCAATCGGGGAGCCAGCGGCATCGACGGCGTGGTGTCGAGCGCGCTGGGGGCGAGCGCCGTCAGCCCCGGCCCGCTGGTGCTCGTCATCGGCGACCTCTCGTTCTACCACGACATGAACGGGCTGCTGGCCATCGGGCGGCACAGCATCCAGGCGACGATAATACTGCTCAACAACGATGGCGGCGGCATCTTCTCCTTCCTGCCCCAGGCCGACGACCGCGAGCACTTCGAGGAGCTGTTCGGTACCCCCCACGGCCTCGACTTCCGCCCCGCCGCGGAGATGTACGGCCTATCCTATCACCGGGTGGAAAGCTGGCAGGAGTTCCGGGCCGCGGTGCGGCAGTCGCTGGGCTCGCCGGGGGTCGGCCTGGTCGAGGTTCGCACCGACCGGCGCGCCAACGCACGGCTGCACCGAGAGCTGTGGGACGAGGTGTCGCGGGAGCTCCGCCGGCCCGACTCGGAGAGAGTAGCCCCATGACCCGCATCGCCGTAAACGGCGTCAACCTCAACGTGGACGTGAGGGGCCGGGGACCCGCCCTGCTCCTATTGCACGGCTTCACCGGCAGCGCTGCCACCTGGACTCCCCACCTGTCCGCCTCTGGCGGATGGCGGGGGTTCACCATCGTAGCGGTGGACCTGCTGGGGCACGGCGCCTCGGACTGTCCCGCCGACCCCCGCCGCTACCGGATGGAGCGCTGCCTGGAGGATCTGGTCGCTCTCCTGGACCGGCTGGACGTACGGCGGACGGCCGTGCTGGGGTACTCCATGGGGGCCCGCGTCGCCCTCCACCTGGCGCTGCAGGCGCCGGAGCGGCTGTGGGCGCTGATTCTGGAGAGCGCCTCGCCCGGCATCGAGGACGCCTGCGAGCGGGAGGCGCGGGGTCGCAGCGACGCCGACCTAGCGGAGGCGATCGAGCGGGACGGCGTGGAGGCGTTCGTGGAGCGCTGGCAGGCGCTGCCCCTGTTCGCCAGCCAGGCCCGCCTGCCAGCCGCCGTCCGGGAAGAGCTGCGACGTCAGCGGCTAGGGAACGACCGGCGGGGGCTGGCCAACAGCCTGCGGGGCCTGGGCGCGGGCCAGCAGGAGCCGGTGCTTGCCCGCATGGGCGGCATCGGCATCCCGGCGCTGCTGATAGCCGGCGCCCTGGACGATAAGTATTGCGATCTGGCCCGGCGGATGGCCGCGGCGCTCCCCTGCGCTCGCATGGAGATCGTGCCGGATGCCGGACACGCGGTCCACCTGGAGCGACCGGAGGCGTTCGCCGGTGCCGTTCGCGGCTTCCTGCAGGAGTGCCTACCAAGAGAACAACGGAGGGAGGGTGTGAAATGCCGGTAGCCTGGCGACAAGCCTGCGAGTACGAGGACATCATCTACGAGACCGCCGAGGGCATAGCGAAGATCACCATCAACCGTCCGGAGGTGAGAAACGCCTTCCGCCCGAAGACCCTGTTCGAGATGCAGGACGCCTTCTCGCTCTCCCGCGACGACCGGGAGATCGGAGTGGTAATCCTGACCGGAGCAGGGACGGAGGCGTTCTGTTCCGGGGGCGATCAGCGTGTGCGGGGGGAGGGCGGCTACGTGGGGGAAGATAGAGTGCCCCGCCTGAACGCGCTGGACCTCCAGCGCCAGATACGGACGCTGCCCAAGCCGGTGATCGCCATGGTGGCGGGGTACGCTATCGGCGGCGGCAATGTGTTGCACCTGGTCTGCGATCTCACCATTGCCGCCGACAACGCCATTTTCGGACAGACCGGTCCCAAGGTCGGCAGCTTCGACGCCGGCTACGGTGCTACCCTCCTGGCCCGGGTCGTAGGGCATAAGAAGGCGCGTGAGATCTGGTATCTCTGCCGCCAGTATTCGGCCCAGGAGGCGCAGGAGATGGGGTTGGTTAACGCCGTCGTCCCTCTGGAGCGGCTGGAGGAGGAGACGGTCTGCTGGGCGGGCGAGATCCTGGAGAAGAGCCCCATGGCGCTTCGCTTCCTGAAGGCCGCGTTCAACGCCGACACCGACGGACTGGCCGGCATCCAGCAGTTGGCGGGGGACGCCACCCTCCTCTTCTACATGACCGAGGAGGGGAAGGAGGGCCGGAACGCCTTCCTGGAGAAGCGTAAGCCGGACTTCTCCCGGTTCCCCAGGTTCCCCTAAGAGGTTCGAATAGGTGGCGGGCGCGGTTTCCTCGGGTTCGGTCGTGGGGTTCTGGAGCGTGTGGCTCATGGCCGCACGGCCCGCCACCCTGACGGCAGCCGTCGTGCCGGTGCTGGTGGGGACCGCCGCCGCCTCCTACGATGGGCACTTCAGGATGCTCCCGTTTGTAGCGGCCATGATGGCTGCGGCTCTCATTCAAGTGGGAACGAATCTCTCCAACGACTTCTTCGACTTCGAACGAGGGGCGGACGCGCCGGACCGGCTGGGGCCGCCGCGGGTGACCCAGAGCGGCCTCGCCTCGCCCCAGAGCGTACGGTCGGCGATGTACATCGCCTTTGGGACGGCCGCGGCCGTCGGCCTCTATCTGGTGGCCGTCGGCGGCTGGCCCATCCTGGCTATCGGCGTGCTGTCCATCGCCGCGGGGATCGCCTACACGGGCGGCCCCTGGCCTCTGGGCTACCACGGCCTGGGAGACCTGTTCGTGTTCATCTTCTTTGGCATCGTGGCTGTGGTGGGGAGCTACTACCTGCAGGCGGGCGAGGTCGGCTCCATCGCCTGGATCACGGCGGCGCCCGTGGGCCTCATCGTGACCGCTATCCTCGTGGTCAATAACCTGCGGGACATCGAAAGCGACCGCCGTGTGGGCAAGAAGACGCTGGCCGTGCGCCTGGGCGCGCGCCTCACGCGGGCTCAGTACGCCCTTCTCCTGGTGGCGCCCTACCTCCTGGTGGCAGGATTCGCCGCTGGCGGCCCCCTCCCGGGGTGGTCATGGCTCCCCTGGCTAACGCTGCCCATCGCCCTATTTCTGGCGGGCATCGTGCTGGGGGGCGCGGACGGGCGGAAGCTCAACGCCGTCCTCAAAGGCACGGCGCAGCTCCATCTCTTCTTCGGCGCACTGCTGGCTGGGAGCCTTCTGCTATGAGGGTGAGCGGGCTGCGCTGGACGACCTACAGGCTCCCCTTCCGCGCCGAATTTGCGACATCCCGTGGAGCGTTCGCCCATCGGGAGGGGCTGATACTGCGGCTGCACACTGATTCAGGGATCGTGGGGCTGGGTGAGGCGGCGCCGATCGCGGAGCGCGGCAGGGGTACCCTCAGCGAGGCGCTGGCGGTCCTGGATGAGGTGGGCGCAGCGTTTGTAGGCAAGCCACTGGACGAGGTTCCGGCGTTCCTGGACGAGACGGGCCGGGGCCGCGGCGACGGCGCCGTGGCCGCGGTACGCTGCGCCCTGGACGTCGCTGTGTGCGACGCGATGGCGAGAGCGGCGGGGACCAGCGTAGCCGAGCTGCTGGCCGGCGACGTCAACCGCTCGCTGGCGGTGAACGCCACCATAGGGACGGGAGCGCCCATCCAGGCGGCGGCGCAGGCGGCAGCGGCCCGCGAGAGCGGCTTCGGTTGTGTGAAGCTAAAGGTGGGCGCGGCCCGGAGCGGGGACGAGGAGCGCCGGAGGGTAGCGGCGGTGCGCCAAGCTCTGGGGAATGGGATCAGGTTGCGGATCGACGCCAACGGAGCGTGGGGTGTGGAGCAGGCTATCCGCGCCGTGCGGGAACTGGAGGAGTACGACCTGGAGATGGTGGAGCAACCGGTGGCGGCGGGAGACCTACCGGGGCTGGCCCGGGTGCGGGCGGCGGTTGACGTGCCCATCGCCGCCGATGAGGACGTGACGGACGTGGAGGCGGCAGAGCGGGTGCTGGAAGCGGGGGCCGCCGACGTGCTAGTGGTCAAACCGATGGTAGTGGGCGGCCTGCATCCGGCTCGTCGTATCATCGATCTGGCCGCCGTGGCCGGCGTCGAAGTCGTCGTCACTACCACCATCGACGCGGGCATCGGCACTGCCGCCGCCCTACACCTGGCCGCCACCCTGCCCCCGGGCGGCCCCGCCTGCGGCCTGGCCACCGGCTCCCTCCTCGCCGACGACCTCATCACCCGTCCCCTGGTGGCCCGCTGCGGCCGGATGGGGCTGCCGGACGGCCCCGGCCTCGGCGTGGAGCTGGACGAGGGGCAGCTGGCCCGGTACGGCGGCGGCGTCGAGCGGGAGATCAGCTAGTGCCCCAGGCCTCGTCCGGGGAGACGATGCCGGAGTGGCTGCAACAGCGGGCTCTCCTGTCGCCCGAGCGCCTGGCCCTCGTCTTCGGGGCCGAAAGGTGGACCTTCGCCGAGCTGCACCGGCTCGTTTCGGCCTGCGCCGGGAGGCTGGCCGCGGCCGGTGTCCGCGCCGGCGACCGCGTAGCGCTGCTGGCGCGGAGCAGCGCCGGGTTCGTGCGGGTGGCCCACGCCGTTCCCCGCCTGGGCGCCGTACTCGTCCCACTGAACGTCCGCCTGACCCCCAGCGAGCTGGGCTGGCAGGTGGGCGACTGCGGCGCCGCGCTTCTGGTCTATGACGACGCCAACGCGGCGCAGGCGGCCGACGTCGGGGAGCTTGTGCCCGGCCTCCGCTGCCTGCCGATGATTGAACTCACGGAGCGGCTAAACGATAAAGCCGTCGAGGCGTTGGACCGGCTGGATAGCTCGGCGATACATAGCATCGTGTACACCTCCGGGACCAGCGGGCGGCCCAAGGGGGCCATGCTCACGTTCGGCAACCAGCTGTGGAGCGCCCTGGGCTCGGCCCTTAACCTAGGGCTGCACGACGATGACCGCTGGCTGGCCTGCCTGCCGCTGTTCCACGTGGGAGGGCTGGCCATCCTGATCCGCAGCGTCGTCTACGGCATCCCTGTCGTCCTGCATGACGGCTTCGACCCCGCCGCCGTGAACCGCTCCATCGACGAGGGTGGCGTCACCATCGTCTCCGTTGTGAGCAATATGCTCCAGCGGATGCTGGAGGCCCGGGGCAATCGCCCCTACCCCCCGAGCCTGCGCTGCGTGCTGGCTGGGGGAGGCCCCGTGCCCCGGCCCTTGCTGGAGGAGTGCGCCTGCCGTGGTGTGCCCGCCGTCCAGACCTATGGCCTGACCGAGGCCACCTCTCAGGTCACGATCCTGGCTCCCGAGGACGCCCTGGGCAAGCTTGGCTCTGCGGGCAAGCCGCTGTTCACCACGGAGGTCCGTATCGAGGGCGAGGACGGCAGGGCGCTCCCGACGGGGCAGGCGGGCGAGATCGTCGTCCGCGGACCCACGGTGACGCCCGGCTACTTCAACCACCCGGAGGAGACGGAGCGGGCCCTGCGGGGCGGCTGGCTGCACACGGGGGACATCGGCTACTTGGACAGCGAAGGCTACCTTTACGTGCTGGACCGGCGCGACGACCTGATCGTCTCCGGCGGAGAGAACGTCTACCCGGCGGAGGTGGAGGAGGTGCTGCGGTCCCATCCCGCTGTGCTGGATGCCGGGGTCGTAGGCCTGCCCGACAAGCGGTGGGGCCAGCGGGTAGTGGCGACGGTCGTGCTCCGGGAGGATACCGGGGTCAGCGAGCAGGAGCTGCTGGCATTCTGTCCGGAGCAGCTGGCCTCCTACAAGGTGCCGAAGCGCCTGCGCTTCGCCAAGGGGCTGCCCCGAAACGCGGCAGGGAAGCTCCTCCGCCGAACCCTCCGGGAGTGGTGGTCTCAGGAATCGCTCCTCCTCTGAAGAGCGCCCCTGCGCTCATAGCGGCGGGTAAGTTCCTCTGCTGCGCATCTCGTAGTCCTCTATGAACACCGGAATGCGATGTTCGCCAGCAGGCATGCCCGTAATCAGGACTAATTCGAGCAGCCAATGGGGGTCTCCTTCTTCCTCCCGGTCGCCTATGTATTCAAAGGTCGCACCATCCCCGAATGGCTGCGTTCCTTTCGCCCCAATCCTCTTGCGGTATCGGGTGCCTTGGTCTTTAGGCGGAATGCCCATCTGGGGGAACCTAGTCTTCTTCCAGAATTTCCACCACGGCTTGTCGTAGACATAGATTAGATTCAGGGCGAGTTTGTCAGTCGAGATATCTTCCTTGACCCACACTTCCCATATGACATGCACGCTGAGGCTCACTTTGTCAGGCCCAGGATCGGGATGGTTGATTGCCCACGAGCTAGGTTTTGCCGTCACCTTGATGCTACTCTCGCGCTCAGCGCGCATTTGGCGCTCCTCGCGAAAGACACCATAAGTCGCCTCGAAAAGAAGGACGAGAGTGATGCCAACTGAGATTTGCACGCTCAGCGTGGCTCCCACGCCGCCTGCCACGAACAGCACCAGAAATAATCCTATGCCGAGAGCGATTCCCGCCGCTGTATCGAGGCGCTTGAGTACGCGGCTGACATACTCGCTTACCCAAGCGATGTAGGCTTTCACGCCCGCAGTCTAGCATCCGTCTTGCGTGAATTATATAATACGGTGAAGTCTTAATGTGACCAGCTCCCTGCAGCCCCGTTAGCGGGCGGTGGGAAGGCTCTCCAATCGCGCTGGTCTATTTCCAGGGGTCAGTCGGTGTTACGGTAAATGCAGGGGAAATTCCAAGAACGAGTTCTCGTGGAGATGTGCATGGAGCTGTTCACTAACATCCGGTCTGGCGCGAAGTAGGCACTGGAGCG
>JADFNQ010000066.1 GCA_022563285.1 Chloroflexota bacterium
CTCGGTCCAGCAGCGGCGGATGACCTCCAGATACTCCGCCATGCGGGGGCCGCGGTTGGCGATGGGCACGTTGAGCGCCTGGAACTCCTCTTTCATCCAGCCGGCGCCGGCGCCGAAGATCAGGCGGCCGTTCGAGAGGAAGTCCAGGGTGGCGAGCTGCTTGGCCAGAACCACTGGCTGACGCTGGGTGATGACGAGGACGGAGGTGCCGAGGCGGATGCGCTTGGTGACCGCGGCCGCGAACAGGAGGGTGGAGACGGGCTCCAGGAAGGGCCACTCGGGCTGGACGCGGTAGCGGCCGCCCGGGTAGGCGGAATCGATCTTGCGAGGCGTAATGATGTGGTCGCTGACCCAGAGGGAGTGGTAGCCGAGCTGTTCGGCGTTGCGGGCGACTGCGGTGATGGCTTCGGGCGTGGTGAACGGCCCGACGTGGGGCAGGTGGATTCCGAACTCCAAGGTGGCCCTCCTGGCTAGGCGTGACGCGCTTCTAGGTATGGGGGCAATATAGCATGCAGGCGCCGGTGGGCCAACGAGCGGCTATCCGCCGGGGCGGGCGAACCCCAGCGCTTCGGCGGCGTCCTGAATCAGCTCTCGGAGGCGTGTCGCCTGGCCTGCGATGACGCTGATGCGCCGGCCGAAGGCGAGCTCCTCTTCGATCTCGGTGATCTCCTCGCAGAGCTTAATGGCCAGCTCCTCGTCGACTTCGCGGAGGGGCGCGTCCACGTTGTGGGTGAAGTTGTGGACGTCGCCGAAGAAGGCCGACTCCGCCGCCTCAAGGTTCCCCACCGTGGCGGCCTCGATCACCTTTGTCAGACCAACCTCCTCCGTCTGAAAGCCTAGCTGCGAGACCTCGCTTTCGCCGAGGGGCGGCAGGGGACTATCGCAGGCGCTGCTCCCGCCATCACCGCCTCCTCCGAAGAGGAAGACGACCGCCAGGATGATGCCGCCGCCGATGACGGCGACCAACCCCAGGAACAGGGCGATATCTCCTCGCACGTTACTTCTCCTGTGCCTCCAGAGAATGTTCGGCCCGCGGGAAGTTTATCAGATTCCAGCGGTCCTCTTCAGAGATCTGGTCGGCGAAGGGAGGCATGACATCGCCGAAGCCGCAGGTGATCACCTGAAAGAAGAAGAGTTCGCTGTGGAAGGGGACGTGCAGCTGGAAGTCGGCCGGGGGCACCGCCAGCGTGGGGGCCAGGGGGCCGTCGCCGCGTGACATCTCCCCCTTGCTGGGACAGAATAGGCGTTCTATTATCGCCTTGACAGTCGGTTTTGCTGAAAGGAGAGCCCCAAATGGCCAAGGTTGACCCCGAAACGTCCGCACTCAGGGAGCAGCTCGCCGATGCGCTGGCCCAGATCGACTCCCTCCAGACCGCCGTCGCCGACGCCGAGGCCCGCGCCAGCACGAACGCCGAGCGGGTAGCCTCCCTCCAGGGCGAGCTAGAGGTCGCCCACTCGGAGGGCGAGCAGCTCGTCGACAGCCTGCGCGAGTCCGCGATTAAGTACCGCGAGGCGCGGCTGGCCGCTGCCCCCCATATCCCGGCCGACCTCGTCCGCGGCGAGGCGCTGGAGGAGATCGACGAGCAGCTAGCCTCCGCTGAGCGGGTCGTGTCCGAGATGCGTGAGCAGATCGAGAAGGAGCAGCGCCAGGAGTCACCGCCCGTCCCGGTGGGCGCCCCCGTACGCCGTGCCCCGGACTTCTCGGGCCTGCCGGCGACGGAGAAGATCAAGCTGGGCCTGGAGCAGATGTCGGGCCGGGAGCCCGGATAGGGATCGCGATAGCTGGGCCGGGCCAAGTCTGCTGGATATTCATACTTTCGGGTATTTGATGCCACACCCCTCAGAGTGTGGTGCTCCCCAACCACGAGCATGAACTAGCGACGCGCTCTGGAGCCCCTCCCGCCTTGCACGCAGCAGCCGTCCTGCTATACTCTCCGGGTGACGGATTTCACATATCTGCTTGCCGCGGTCGGAGGCCCTCCTAGACGGGCTGACCGGCCCGCGACCGGCGGTCCCATACCAGAATGGCCGCCCGCCAAGGAGGTTCGCCTATGCCCCACATCGTCTGCTGCGTGAAGCAGGTGCCGGACCCGGAAGCGCCCGCCTCCCAGTTCAAGGTGGACGAGGCCGCCAAGAAGGTCCTCCCCATTCCCGGCATCCAGCCTGTACCCTCACAGTTCGATACCATCGCCGTTGAAGCTGCTCTTCGTATCAAGGACAAGGTCGCCGATACGACCATCACCATCCTGACCCTGGGCCCCGACGCCTATCGAGACACCGTCAAGCACTGCTTGGCGATGGGGGCCGACGAAGGCGTCCACATAAACGACCCGGCCCTCAACGAGGCCGATCACTGGGCCACCGCCGAGATCCTGGCCGCCGCTATCAAGAAGCTGGAGCCCGCCGACCTGATCCTCTGTGGCCGCCAGGCCGTGGACTGGGACATGGGCGTCGTCGGCTCTACCCTGGCGGAGATCATGGGCTTACCCATAGTCACAATCGCTAAGGATGTCCAGATGGAGGGCGGCAAGGTCACCGTCGAGCGCGTCCTGCTGGACGGCTTCGAGACCGTGGAGGCGCCCGCGCCCTGCGTCGTCACCGTATCCAATGAGCTGGGCGATCCGCGATACCCGCAGCTCCGGCAGATCATGCAGGCCGCTCGCAAGGAGGTGAAGGGGCTGACCGCCTCCGACCTGGGAATCGATGGGGCGAAGAACCGCGTGACCCTGGAGGCGCTGTTCGTCCCCGAGACCGCCGTGGAGACGGAGTACATAGAGGCGGACAGTCTCAAGGAGGCCGGCGAGAAGCTGGCCGTCCGCTTGCGGGAAGCGAAGCTGATCTAGAGGGCCAAGGGAAAACGCCCCAGAGGAGGAACGTATGCCAAGCGGAGTACTCGTGTTCGGGGAGGCAACGGAAGACGGTCAGCTGGCCCCGGTTACGGGAGAGCTGCTGGGTGCGGCCAAGAGCCTGGGCGGGCCGGTGACCTGCGTCCTGCTGGGCGCCGGCGTGGAGGGTCTGGCTCAGCGGTGCGCGTCCCTGGGCGCCGATAAGGTGATCGTGGTTGACGACCCGCTGCTAAAGGAGTACCAGGGCGATGCCTACGTGCTCATCGGAGAGCGCATCTGCAAGGAGGCCGACCCATCGGTCGTCCTCTTCGGCCAGACGATGACCGGTCGGGACCTGGCGCCGCGGCTGGCGGCGCGGCTGGACACTGCCGTGGCGATGGACTGCGTGGAGCTGTCACTGGACGGCGATAAGCTGCAGGCCACCCGGCCCTGCTACGGCGGCAGCGCCCGCGCCCGCTATTCGATAAACCGGACACCCCAGATCGCCACCCTGCGCGCCAAGGTGTACGACCCGCCGGCGCCCGACGAGTCCCGTCAGGCGGAGGTGGTCAAGCAGTCCGCCGATGTGGGCGAGGACGCCATCCGCGCCCGCGTGGTGAGTCGGCGCAAGGAGGAGGTGGAGGGGGTGCGCCTGGAGGACGCGCCGGTGGTGGTGAGCGGCGGCCGCGGTCTGGGCGGCCCGGAGGGGTTCAAGCCGCTGGAGGAGCTGGCGGAGGTGCTGGGCGGCGCCGTGGGCGCCACCCGCGCCGTCTGCGATATGGGCTGGTACCCCGTGGCGGCGCAGGTGGGGCTGACGGGCAAGGTCGTTACGCCGGACCTGTACATCGCCGTGGGCATCTCCGGGGCCAGCCAGCACATGGCAGGCATCTCGCAGGTCAAGAACATCGTCGCCATCAACAAGGACGCGGAGGCGAATATCTTCCAGGCCGCGCGCTTCGGTATCGTCGGCGACTGGAAGGAAGTAGTGCCCGCCTTCATGGAGAAGGTGCGGGAGCTGAAGACCGGGTAGAGGAGAGCGGGCGTTCGCGGAATCTAGGGGCAGACGGTTTACGGTTGTAGTAGCCACGCTCCGCGATGAAGAGGCCGTTCTAGCTCTTATCGAGGAGCTGTTCGAGCCGCCGGGCGCAACTCCGCGTGGATATTCCCTGGAGCGCGGCCGCGAGGGGTTTCGCGCCGCCGTACAGCACCCGGATGCTGACGTACTGCTGGCCCTGGACGGCGATTCGGTCGTGGGGCTGGCCAGCGTCTACCTGGAGTTGCCGTTTATCCGCTTCGGTCGCCGCTGCTGGCTGCAGGATCTGGTGGTGACATCGTCCCATCGTAGCCGTGGCGTCGGCGGGCTGCTGCTGGACGCCGCCACAGACTGGGCCCGGCAGAGGGGATGCACCCATCTGGAGCTGGCCTCGGGCGCGGGACGTAAGGACGCGCACCGGTTCTACCTGTCGCAGGACATGGCGGAAGGGAGGGTGTTCACGAGGTGGATGGGCTCCTAGTGATGGTGGGCGCGTATCCACAACCTTGACGCGCACGGAAAGGCAACCCTACAATGACCGTGCGGTCGGCCTGTACCGTCCATTTTTGTCAGGAGGGTCGGAAGCCAACCCCGGCAGGCATGTACGTCATCGGCCTCACAGGAGGTATCGGCAGCGGTAAGTCCACGGTCGCCCAGATGCTGGAGCGAATGGGCGCCGCCCTTCTGAGCGCCGACACCGTGGGGCACGAGGTCTATCTGCCCGGCCAGCCCGCCTGGCAGGAGGTCGTCGATGCCTTCGGGCGGCAGATAGTCGCCGAAGACGGGACGATAGACCGTAAGAGGCTGGGCGCCATCGTGTTCAGCGACCCCGAGCAGCTACGGAGGCTAAACGCCATCACCCACCTGCGTATGAAGGAGATGATGCGGGCCAAGCTTGAGGCGCAGAGGGCGCGCGGCACGCAGGTGGCTGTCCTGGAGGCGGCCCTGCTGCTCGACGCGGGCTGGGACGACCTGACGGACGAGGTCTGGGTGACGGTGGCGCCGCCGGAGGTGGCGGCCGCGCGCACGGCGAAGCGCAGCGGCCTCAGCCTGGAGGAGGTGCTGTCCCGCATCGAGGCCCAGATGAGCCACGAAGAGCGCGCCGCCCGCTCGCAGGTGATAATCGATACCGACTGCCCGCTGGAGCGAACGCGAGAGCGTGTGGACGAGGAGTGGCGGCGGCTGCTGGAGCGGCGGCCTGCCCGGCCCGGGGAGACACCTCCGGCCAGGAGCAGCGTATAGTGTTTGGGCCCCTTCGACGAGCTCAGGACAGGCTCTTCGGGGCGCTCTGGGCAGGCTGAGAGGAAGCGTGATCTAAGGATGACAGAGGAGAAGATCTACAGGCAATACGCGATCGAGGAGTACATCCTCACGGATGAGCCGTTCTACATCCCCGTGAGCGATGAGGTGGAGCTGTTCGAGGCTGCCTACAGGCAGAAGATCCCCGTGCTCATGAAGGGCCCCACCGGCTGCGGCAAGACGCGCTTCATCGAGTACATGGCCTATACGCTGCACCGGCCTCTCACTATCGTCAAGGGTGCAACAGAGAAGGATGAGAACTCCACTAAAGGCGGGCTTCCCTTGGTGACCGTGGCCTGCCACGAAGACCTGACCGCCTCGGATCTGGTGGGCCGCTACCTACTGGAAGGCGACTCCACGCGCTGGATAGACGGTCCCCTCACGCGGGCGGTGAAGGCGGGCGGCATCTGCTATCTCGATGAGGTGGTTGAGGCTCGTAAGGACACTACCGTCCTCATCCACCCGCTGACCGACCACCGGCGTATCCTTCCCATCGAGAAGCTCGGCCAGGTACTGGAGTCCAGTGAAGGCTTTCTGCTGGTCATCTCCTACAACCCCGGCTATCAGAGCGCGCTCAAGGACCTGAAACACAGCACCCGCCAGCGGTTCATGGCGATCGAGTTCAGCTATCCACCGCGGGAGCTGGAGGCGAAGATCGTCGAGCGGGAGGCGGGGGTGACGCCGGCCGTGGCGATGGAGCTGGCGAAGCTGGGCGAGAAGGTGCGACACTTGAAGGAGCACGGCCTGGCGGAAGGGGCGAGCACCCGCCTGCTCATCTACGCCGGACGGCTCATGTCCGAGGGGATACCGGCCCGCCGTGCCTGCCAGGTTGGCGTCGTTTGGGCCTTGACGGACGAGCGCGACGTGCAGCGGAGCATCGAAGAGGTGGTGTCCTCGATCTTTGAGTAAAGCAGAGTACCGCCGCATCTACGGCACCTACGAGAAGCAGCTAGCCCCGTTCTCCACGACTCTCGTTAGCGATTTCCGCCGGTCGACGGAGGCGGTGGAGCACCTCCTTACGCCTGAACAGACCATCCAGTGGGCGGAGGAGGGGCTGGAGCTGGCGAGGCAGTCCTGGCGCTCCTGGGAAGCGGCGGGAGAGTACTTCCGTGTCACTCCGGAGGTGCTGCCGGAGCTCGGCTTCCCGCAGTTCCGCCGCTGGACGCAGCACGGCCGCGACCTGGCCGAGGTGTCCTCGGCGCTGGCAGCTTCCTACTTTCGCGCCTCGCCGGGAACGCTGTCTCGGGTGACGATGGAGCGGCTGGGCGACTGGGTGGGCCTGGGCCGTCAGCTCTACAAGGGCACCTGGCGCTCCGCATCTCTGGCGGTGCAGTTCTTCGACGGCAGCCCGGCGCTGTTCGGGAACCTGACGCTGGCGGAGGCGCGCATCCTCGTACGCTTCGTCGATTCGCTCTGCGACCGCTCCTACGACCTGGCCGCTCACTGTCTGAGCATCGCGCCGCACGTCCTCGCCCCCCTCGGCGGTGAGGACCGCGCCGCCTTCCTGAGCTTCGCCGATGCGCTGGCCTCCACCGGCTGGGCGGACGCCCGCTCTTATCTGGAGAAGGGCCCGACGCTGCTCGCCCACGTCCACCAATCGCAGCGGGTCCGCTTCCTGGCCCTGGCGCGGGAGCTGGCCCGGCGCGAGGGACGGCAGGCCTTCGCCTTCTTCGCCGAGGCCGCCCGCGCCTTCAGCGAGATCGATCCGGAGATACACGGCTCGCTCCTCTCCATGGCGGAGGGGCTGGCCGGCCGCTCTCCTGTGGCGGCGATGGAGTTTCTGAAGAGCGCGCCGGTGGTGCTGGCCCGCATCGGCGCCGAAGAGGTGTTGCAGTGGCACGCGGAGGGCAGCTCGCTGCTGGACACCAGCAGCGAAGGTGGCGAGGCCTACTTCCGCATGGAGTCCAGCCGCGGCGAGGAGGTTCTCGACTCCCTCTCCTCGCGGGTGGACCTGA
>JADFNQ010000067.1 GCA_022563285.1 Chloroflexota bacterium
ATCGGGGGAGATTGCCGCTTTGCGTCCGCCTAGTGGAGGAGTCGCGCCATGGACAAGAACACGCTGACCGTCACCGACAACCGCACCGGACGTACGAGGTCCCGGTCTCTGACGGGACCGTCCAGGCGATGGACTTCCGCCAGATAAAGACCTCCGACGAGGACTTCGGGCTGATGGTGTACGACCCGGCGTTCATGAACACCGCGTCCTGTCGCAGCGCCATCACCTGCATCGACGGTGACCGCGGTATCCTCGAATACCGCGGCTACCCGATAGAGGAGCTGGCAGAGCGGAGCACCTTCCTGGAAACGGCGTATCTGATCATCTACGGTGATCTGCCCACCCAGGAGGAGATGAAACAGTGGACGCACGACATCACCTACCACACCTACGTCCACGAGAACATCAAGAAGTTCATGGAGGGGTTCCAGTACGATGCGCACCCCATGGGGATGCTGGTGGGGACGGTGGCGGCCCTGTCCACGTTCTACTCGGAGGCCAAGCTGGTGGACGACGCCGAATCGCGGGATAAGCAGACGCAACGGCTCATCGCCAAGATGCCCACCATCGCCGCTTTCGCCTACCGGCACAGTCTGGGGCTTCCCTACGTCTACCCGGACAACGACCTGAGCTACACGGGAAACTTCCTGTCCATGCTCTGGAAGGTGGCGGAGTCGAAGTACAAGCCGGAGCCCGTACTGGAGCGGGCGGTAGATCTGCTGTTCATTCTGCACTCGGACCACGAACAGAACTGCAGCACCAACGCCATGCGCTCCGTGGGGAGCTCGCGGGTGGACCCGTTCTCCGCCACTGCGGCGGCCGCTGCGGCGCTGTACGGGCCGCTGCACGGCGGCGCCAACGAAGCCGTTCTCCGGATGCTTACCGAGATAGGCGATAAGAAGAACGTGCCGGAGTTCGTGAAGCGCGTCAAGGCGGGCGAAGGACGCCTCATGGGCTTCGGACACCGGGTGTACAAGAACTATGACCCCCGCGCGAAGATCATCAAGGAGACCGCGGACCAGGTGTTCGAGGTGACGGGACGGAACCCGCTGCTGGACATCGCCCTGGAGCTAGAGCGCATCGCCCTTGAAGACGAGTACTTCATCGAGCATAAGCTCTACCCGAACGTGGACTTCTACTCGGGAATCATCTACCAGGCGATGGGGTTTCCGGTGGACATGTTCCCGGTGCTGTTCGCCATCCCGCGGACCGTGGGCTGGCTGGCCCAGTGGCGGGAGATGATCCAGGACCCGGAGCAGAGGATCGCCCGGCCACGGCAGGTGTATGTGGGGCCGCGCCGGCGCCGCTTCGAGCCCATCGAAAAGCGGACCACCAGAAGCAGGGACGCCGCGTAGGCAGGGCGGCGCTACGCCGGCATGTGGGGCGGCGGCAAGGGCTGCTCCATGTCGGCGACGCCGGCCGCGGGGGGTTAGCCAGCCGATAACCCCGCCCCGGCCAACGAGGCGGATGCGGCCGCGTTTGACAACAGCCCCACCTTCACGCACCATTGTCTTACTCTAACCCTCGGAAACCGGGGGCGGGCCAGCGTGCAGACGATACGGCAGGAGGCGGCCGATGCTTCTTAGGCGTCGCTCGGACAAGATTGATGTGCTCAAGAAGGTGCCGCTCTTCGGCGACCTCAGTCGGCGCCATCTGGACCTCATCGCCCGGCACGCCGATGAGGTGACGCTGGATGCGGGCAGAGTGCTGGCGCGGCAGGGCGAACACGGGCTGGAGTTCTTACTGATAATCGACGGCGGGGCAAGGGTGGAGCGGAACGGGAAGGCGATAGCTCGTCTGGGCGCGGGAGCATTCTTCGGCGAGATGTCGCTCATTGATGGCAAGCCGCGAACCGCCTCGGTCATCGCTGAGACGCCTGTAGCGCTGCTGGTTATCCATAGACGAGCCTTCGGCCACTTTCTAGACACGGTCCCCGGGCTGCAGAAGAAGATATTGCTTGCTCTCTGTGATCGCCTACGCGAGGCCGACGTCACGCTGGCCTCGATGAACTAGCGTTCGCCAGCAACAATGTGAGGGAGGATTCACGCTATCGAGCAGCAGATCCGTTTCTGCACCGCGGCTGACGGCGTTCGTATCGCCTACGCGACCGTTGGCGAGGGACCGCCGCTGGTGAAGGCTGCCAACTGGCTCAGCCATCTGGAATTCGACTGGCGCAGCCCCGTGTGGCGCCACTGGCTGGAAGAGCTGGCCAGGGACCACCTTCTGGTCAGGTACGACGAACGGGGTTGCGGCCTCTCCGACTGGACAGTGGAGGACTTCTCCTTCGATGCCTGGGTCCGGGACCTGGAGACCGTGGTGGACGCACTCGGCCTCGACCGGTTCCCCCTCCTGGGGATATCCCAGGGAGGCCCGGTAGCCATCACATACGCAATACGCCACCCGGAGAGGGTCAGCCATCTGATCTTATATGGAACGTATGCGAGGGGTTTGGCGAAGCGCGGGCTAACGGCGGATGAAATCGAAGAGCACAGGGCTGTGTTAACTCTGACGAAGCAGGGCTGGGGGCGGGACAATCCTGCATACCGCCAGATCTTTACGACTGGCTTCATCCCTGAAGCCAGCGTTGAGCAGATGCGATGGTTCAATGATCTCCAGCGTGAGTCCACGTCGCCGGATAACGCGGTCCGGTTTCTGAGGGAGTTCGGCAAAATAGACGTGGTCGATCTGCTGCCGGAGGTGTCCGTTCCGACACTCGTTCTGCACGCCCGTGATGATGGGAGATGTCCGTTTGAGGAGGGCCGCCGGGTCGCCGCTGGAATCGCCGACGCTCGTTTCGTCCCCCTCGAAGGTCGGAATCATATACTGCTCGAGAGCGAGCCCGCCTGGCGGACGTTCCTCGCCGAGGTCCGTCGCTTCCTTGGCATAGAAGAGGCTAGACGATCTAGTCTTCCTTCAACCGCCCACCAGGCGCCTCTCACTATCCTTTTCACGGACATGGAAGGCTCTACCTCTCTCACCCAGCGCCTGGGCGACGCCAAAGCCCAGGATCTTCTGCGGACGCACAACGGCATCGTGCGCGAGGCCCTCAAGGCGCACGATGGCTCTGAGATAAAGCACACCGGCGACGGTATTATGGCCTCGTTCATGTCCGGGAGCCGCGCGCTTGAGTGCGCCGTCTCCATGCAGCGAGCGTTCGCGGGGCACAACGAATCCACGGAGGAGCCGCTACGGGTGCGCATCGGCCTAAACGCCGGCGAGCCGATAGCGGAGGATGAGGACCTGTTCGGCACCGCGGTGCAGATGGCCGCCCGTATATGCACGCAGGCGGAGCCCGGCCAGATTCTGGCTCCCATCGTCGTGCGGGAGCTGGCGGCAGGCAAGGGGTTCATGTTCGCTGACCGGGGCGAGGTGATGCTGCGGGGCTTCGAGGACCCCGTGAGGCTGTACGAGCTGCGCTGGCGGGAGTAACGTTGATCGAGCCCCGACGTCCATCACACCGGCCGCCACACGTAAGGAGGCGACTTCATGGAAGCGTTGCGCACTCCGGATGAGCGATTCGCCGGTCTGTCCAGCTTCCCGTTCGAGGCCCGCTACATAGAGATACCCTCCGGGGATGGAGGCAGCTTACGGCTTGGCTACGTGGACGAGGGGCCGAGGGACGCGGACCCGGTGCTGCTCCTACACGGCGAACCCTCCTGGTCCTACCTGTACCGGAAGATGATCCCGATCCTCGTCGAGGCCGGGCACCGCGCCGTCGCCCCGGACCTCATCGGCTTCGGCCGCTCCGACAAGCCGGCTCGGCGCGAGGACTACACCTATCAGCGCTACGTCGACTGGACGTGGGCGTGGCTGGACTCGCTGGGCCTCCGCGATATCACCCTGGTGGGTCAGGACTGGGGCGGGCTCATCGGCTTACGGCTGGCCGCCGAGCACGAGGACCGCTTCGCTCGCATCGTCGCCGCCAACACATTCCTTCCCACCGGCGACCGGCCCCCCGGCGAGGCGTTCCTCCGCTGGCAGCGCTACTCCCAGGAGACGCCCAACTTCCACGTGGGCGGGATCGTCAAGGGAGGCTGCGTGACTGAGCTGCCTGCGGAGGTGATCGCCGCCTACGACGCGCCGTTCCCGGATGACAGCTACAAAGCGGGGGCGCGCCAGTTCCCAGCGCTGGTGCCGACGTCAGCGGATGACCCGGCCGCCGGGCCGAACCGCAAGGCGTGGGAGGTGCTGCGGCGCTGGGAGAAGCCGTTCCTCACCGCCTTCAGCGACTCCGACCCAGTCACCCGCGGCGGTGACCGCGCCTTCCAATCGATGGTGCCGGGCACGAAAGGCCAGCCTCATACGACGATTGAGGGCGCGGGGCACTTCCTTCAGGAGGACAAGGGCGAAGAGCTCGCCAGAGTAATCGTCGACTTCATCGCTGGCAGTAAGTGATCAGGAGTCCCCACCGCCGCCCGAGTCCGGGATCGGCTGATCCCTGTCCCCGTTGGAGCGGACACAGACGTGACCGGACGGCTCCATGGGGATGCCGCAGAGCCGACATATGGGCCGGCCGGAGGCGATGATCGCGTCCATCTGCTCCATGAGGGACGCGCAGTCGTCCAGCGTCAGCTGAACGCGCAGGGTGGAGTCTTCCTCCGTCTCTAGCTCGCCGAGCTGCAGCACGACGTTCCCGCTGGAGGAGTCGAACCCAATGCCGATGCTGCCGACACGGAAGTCATGGTCGGGCGCCTCGGGGAATCCGATTGCCTCCGTCGTGCTCGGCATTCCCGCGTATCCGAGCCGCGTCAGCACCTGCCTGAACGCCAGACTGAGCGCGCGCAGGTGCTCTTTCTCCACCCAGAGCGAGGCCGACTCCGAGCCGGCGCCGATCAGGCGCAGGCGGAAGGTGCGCTGGCCCGCCCGGCCGAACGACTGCATATCGACGGCGCGGGCCACTCCGAAATCGATGGTCACGGCTCCGCCCTACATCCCCTCGCTTGCCGCATCCAGCGCTTCCAGCTGTTCGGCCGTGAGACGCAGCTCCGGCGCCAGCAGCAGGTCGCGGAGCTGCTCAGGCGTGTTAACGCCGGCGATTGGCGCCGTGACCGCGGGCTTCGCCAGCAGCCAGGCCAGCGCCACGGCGGCCATGCTTGTCTCGTGTGCCTCCGCCACGCCTCCAAGCGCATCGATCACCGCGAAGCCCTGCTCTGGCATGTAGCCCTTCGCTCGCTCCGCGTGCCGGCTCTCCGGCAGCGGCCGCCCCTCGCGGTACTTGCCGGTGAGGAAGCCGCCCGCGAGCGGGCTGTAGGGGATGACGCCCATCCCCTCCCGCTCGCAGAGAGCGGCCAGCGCCTCCTCGAACTCGGCGCGGTGGACCAGGTTGTAGTGCGGCTGGAGCGTGACGAACGGGGGCAGCCGTGTCTCGCCGCCGACCCTCAGCGCCCCGTCCAGCTCAGCCGCCGTGTAGTTGGACGCGCCGACGTAGCGCACCTTGCCGGAGGCGATCAGCTCAGCGAAGACGGCCAGCGTCTCCTCAATCGGGGTGTTCTCGTCGGGCCAGTGGCACTGGTACAGGTCTATCGTCTCGACCTGCAGGCGGCGCAGGCTGTCCTCAACTGCGCGCCGTATATGCGGGCGGCTCAGCCCCTCGCCGTCGGGGCCGTCCCACATCTGGGCCCTCACCTTCGTGCCAACTACCAGCCGGTCGCGGTTGCCCCGCGCCTTCATCCAGCGCCCGATGATCTCCTCCGAGACGCCGCCGGGGTTGCCCGGCACCCAGCTACTGTACATGTCGGCGCTGTCCAGGAAGTTGCCGCCAGCCTCTAGGAAGGCGTCCATGACGGCGAACGACATGGGCTCGTCGGCCGTCCAGCCGAACTGCATCGTGCCCAGGCAGAGCGGCGAGACCTGGAGGTCCGTCGTGCCGAGCTTGCGGAGGCGCATGACCATAGTGTAGCTCCACGCTAGATGACGGTTACAACCGATTCTAGCTGGCTGTGGGAAGCGAGCACCAGCTTCGCACCTGCAAGCCATGTTGCAGCCGCGAGCGTAATGTCAGAGACTACCACTCGCAGGCCCCGCGGACTCCATAGAGGGAAAGGAAAGGGACAGATGAACCCGGAAGGCAAAGTAGCGCTGGTCACGGGAGGCAGCTCCGGCATCGGCCGGGCGACGGCGATCGCCCTGGCAGAGGCAGGGGCATCGGTCGTCATCGCCGACATAGACGGCGAAGGGGGAGCGGAGACGGTATCGCTCATCGAGAAGGCCGGCGGCAGGGCGGCGTTCATCGAGGCCGACGTGACGAAACGGGAGGAGCTGGAGCGCATGGTGGCGTTGGCGGAGGAGAGGTTCGGGGGGCTGGACATCCTGCACAACAACGCGGGGGTCGTCACCCAACCGCCCCGCTTCCCCGACTCCACGCCCGAGAGCTGGGAGCAGACGTTCGCTATCAATCTTTGGTCGGTGATCGCGGGGACGCAGGCGGCGGTGCCGGCGATGCGCCGTCGTGGCGGTGGCGTGATCGTCAACACCGCCTCTATGGCGGGGGTCATCCAGTACCAGCCGGACCCGATCTACGCCGCCACCAAGCACGGCGTCGTGGGGCTGACACGGTCGCTGGCCTTCCTGAAGGCGGAGGCGAACATCCGCGTGAACTGCATTTGCCCGGGGGTGGTGGACACGCCGATGCTGACCCGTGGCATCGAGGAGCTGTCGCCGGAGGATCGAGCCCAGCGGGACGCCATCTTGGGGGCGATGCCCCTGATCCCGGCCAGCGAGGTGGCGGAGGCGGTGCTGGAGTTCGTACGGGACGACTCGCTGGCGGGGGAGGCGATGGGTGTCATGGCCGGACGGCCGCACCGGATCATCCCCCCAGCGATCAGCTTCGCCCGCGACCCGGCCCAGCGTATGCCTCGCTAGCGGTTCTGCGAGCGATGGAGAAAGGAGCAGACATGGTCGCCTGTGTGCACGTGGCGAAGATCCTGCCGGGGAAGAGAGAGGAGTTCATGCGGCAGCTCAAGGAGGGGTTCGAGACAGGCCGGGAGGCGCTACGCGCCTTCGGTTTCACCCGGATCATCTCTTTCACCACGCCGGAGGTTGTCGGCGACCGTG
>JADFNQ010000068.1 GCA_022563285.1 Chloroflexota bacterium
CGCAGGGAGCGGCGGCGGCAGTCGCAGGCGCGGCGTCTCGCCTCGGCCGGCGCCCCGCGCCAGCAACTCCAGCAGGGGGCTCAGGTCCTTCCTCTTCAGGCTGTCCACGTTGGCGATGAGCCAGGCGGAGCCCTCAAGGAGGCAGAGCAGCGGGGTCAGCCCCTGGGCGGACACCGCTCCCTCGTCGGCAGCGGCGATGACCGCCAGGTCGGCGTCCTCCGGGGGGTAAGCCTCAGCGGCTCCCCACACCGCCTGAACGCGGTAGGCGGGCAGCCTGGCCGCCAGGGCGAACGCCTCAGCGATGTTCGGGTAGTCGCTGGCGATGCGGATCCCGCGGCGGCCGCCCAGCGAAGCCAGCCCCCCGCCTCCGTCCGCCGATGCCACGTATATCCCCGAACGTCCCACGCCGAGGTCACGCAGCGGCACGACGGAGTGCAGGGAAAACCGGGCCCGCAGCTCCTCGATCCACGCCAGGCCGCAGACGCCGAGGTCGTAGCTTCCCAGAGCGATCTGTATCGGGATATCCTTCTCGCGAAAGACCCGCGCCACGACGCCCTCCCGCCCGCCGACGCTCAGGAGGTAGCTGCGGGAGCCTTCTCCGTAGCCTTCAACCGTCAGCCCGGCAGAGTCGAGGGCGGCGGCAACAGGCGCACGCAGGTCACCGGCAGGCAGGGCGAGCTTAATCACGGCCCTGCTCTCGCAGCGCCTCCGCCACGGCCTCCACGCTCGCCAGCCGACGGGCCTTCCCGCCCACACCGGAGAGCAGGAACCCTTCGCCGGCTGCTTTCACCACGGGGCCGCCCTGTCCGTCTCCGGCCACCTGCACGGCCAGCCCCTGGGCCCGCAGCGCCGCGGCGAGGCGGAACGCCGACGCCAGCGACTCGCGGTCGTCCGCATTCACGGCGACCGTAGTGATGCGCTGTTCCCCTGACTCTGCCACGGGCAGCACCTCAGCCAGGACTCCCGCCTCCAGGGCGAAACCAGAGGCCGGGACCTGCTGGCCGCCGATGAGCGATATGAGCGCGTCGTAGCGCCCGCCACCCCCCACACGGCGACCCGCCACCTCGAACTGGAACGCCGGCCCGGTGTAGTACTCGAAGTTGCGTACCATCGCCGCCGATATGGGGCAGCGGCAGCCCAGGCCCTCAAGCGCCCCGGCGACCAGGGCCAGCTCGTCCAGCGGCCTCTCCAGTTCAGGAATGCTCTCGATGAAGCTGCTGCGCAGGTTGCTGAGGTAGGCCTCGCCCTCGCCTTCCATAGCCAGGAGCATCTTCAGTGAGGCCCCTACCCCCGGCAGCCGCCCCTGCAGCTCCCGAAGCGCGGAGGCGTCTCCGTCCAGGATGCGGTCATACAGGGCGAGCTGCTCGGAAGCGTCCAGCCCGGCCCGCGCCAGCACCGCTCGCAGCAGCCCCGGGTGGGAGAGTCTGACGTCCGCCTCCAAGCCGAGCCCGGCCAGCACCTCCCGCCCCAGCAGGATCAGCTCAACATCGCCCTGGGGCCGGCCGTCCCCGATGAGCTCCACCCCGCACTGCCAGTCCTCCCGCGATTCGTCGCCCTCTGCGAAGCGGAAGACGTTCTGGACGTAGAACAGCTTGGTCACCTTGCCGCCGTCCAGGGACTCCGCGTACAGCCGCGCCGAAGGGATGGTGGAGTCTGGCCGGAGCACCACCCGCTCGCCGCTCCATCCGTCCCAGTCGAGGAACGAGTAGACGCGGCCCAGCATCTGGGGCGAAAGCGTGCCGGCCGTGGTGAACAGATGCAGTTGCTCCAGGACAGGGGTGCGAATCTCCTCGTAGCCCCAGCCCAGGCAGGCCGCGCGGAACGCCTCTTCCACACGGCGAAAACGTCTCATCTCGTCCGGCAGCATGTCGCGCATGCCGCGACAGCGCAAAGGTGAATCCATACGGTGCATCTCCTGCGGGGTGTGCCTCATTCTAGCGCAGCCACCGACCCCATTCAACGAATCCGCGCCATCAGGGCCCCCGCTGTATAATGACCTTGCGCATCCCGTACTCTCACGAGTCCGCATATGACCATTCTTGGCCGGTTATCGCTGACCCCGTTCCGTTCGCTGCGGCTGACCATAGCCGCCGTGTTCCTGGTTCTCGGAGTGGTGGGCTTCGCCTGCGGAGGGGGCCCGGGGGCCCTGCCGGGCGCCGTCCACGTGCTCACCACCGATAGCGTCGTCGGCCCGGTGATGGAGCAATACCTGGACCGCGGCATAGACGCCGCCGAAGACGAGGACGCGGCGGCGGTAGTGATCCGGCTGGACACGCCGGGCGGCTTGTTGAGTTCGACCCGCGATATCGTGCAAAGTATCCTCGGCGCCGAAGTCCCCGTCGCCGTCTACGTATACCCACGAGGGGCTCGAGCCGCCTCGGCGGGCACCTTCATCACGGCGGCTGCCAACTTCGCCGTCATGGCGCCGGGCACTAACATCGGCGCGGCCTCCCCCATTGCTTCCGGTGGAGAGGACGTGCCAACGACGCTGGAGAAGAAGATAAAGGAAGACACAAGGGCCCTTATAAGGAGCATCGCCGACGTGAGGGGGAGGAACTCGCAGGCGCTGGAGGAGACTGTCACCGAGGCACGGGCCTACACGGCTAGGGAGGCCGTAGAGCTGGACGTCGTCGACTTCGTTGCAGGTGACCTGGACGAACTGCTGGACTCCATAGACGGACGCGAGGTCACCCTGGAATCCGGCCGGCAGGTCACCCTCCAGACGGCGGACGCCGAGGTTGTGTTCAACAATATGAGCTTTGTGGAGCGGTTCCTGGACCTGATCGCCGACCCGAACATCGCGCTTTTGCTGCTATCGTTAGGCTCGCTGGCGATCTTCATCGAGATCATCAACCCGGGCGTGATATTCCCGGGCGTGTTCGGGGTGATCGCCCTGATCCTGGCGTTCTTCTCCCTCAGCGTGATACCGTTCAACTGGGCGGGCGTGGGCCTGATCGTCTTCGCCTTCGTACTGTTCGGGCTGGAGATCTTCGTGCCCAGCGGTGGGATATTAGGCGGCGGAGGTGTCGTCGCCCTGATCCTGGGCGGCCTCCTCCTCACCACCGGCAACCCGCCGGAGTTCCAGATCTCCCGCTGGCTGCTCATCGGCCTGGCCGCCGCCCTGGGGGCGATAGTCCTGTTCGTGCTGGTAAACGTCATGCGGATCCGCACCTTGCCGGCGCAGGTGGGGATAGAGACGACCATAGGACGCGAGGCGGTCGTCCGCACGACCCTCGACCCGGAGGGGTTCGTCTTCTTCGACGGGGAGATGTGGACGGCCGAATCAACGGAGGGCGCCATCCAGGAGGGTGAAAGGGTTATCATCACGGAGGTACACGGCCTTAGACTGAAGGTCAAGCGACAGTAGTAAAAGGAGGTACGCAGATGGAGACACCTGGAACCCCACGTCAGATGCCTGCGGTGGCACGGCCCAGTATCTTCCGCTGGCTCATGCTACTGCCCGTCCTTCCCTTCGCGGTCAAGATCGTGAGGGAGTACGAGCGGGCGGTGATCTTCCGCCTGGGCCGCCTGGCGGGAGCCTGGGGGCCCGGCCTCTTCCTCCTCATCCCCATAGTGGAGCAGTTGCAGATAGTGCCGCTGCGGATCGTGACGATGGACGTCCCCCGGCAGGACGTGATCACAAAAGACAACGTCACGGTAAAGGTGGACGCCGTGGTCTATTTCAAGGTGACCAACCCGGAGGACGCCGTGGTCAAGGTGACGGACTACATCCGCGCCACCTCTCTGGTGGCCCAGACCACCCTGCGCAGCGTCCTCGGCCAGTCGGACCTGGACGACCTCCTGAGCAAACGGGAGCAGATCAACGAGCGGCTGCAGAAGATCATCGACGAGGAGACGGAGCCCTGGGGGGTCAAGGTCACAGCCGTCGAGGTGCGCGACGTTGGGCTGCCGCCGGAGATGATCCGCGCCATGGCTAAGCAGGCCGAGGCGGAGCGGGAGCGCCGGGCCAAGATCATCCACGCCGAGGGCGAGTTCCAGGCGGCGCAGAAGCTGGCCGACGCTGGAAAGATAATGGCCGCGACCCCCACCTCGCTTCAGCTCCGCTACCTTCAGACCCTCACCGAGATCGCAGGGGAGCACCAGAGCACGGTGGTGTTCCCGGTGCCGATCGACATCATCGGCATGTTCATGCGGCAGGCGGGCATCGGCGGCGACGCCAGCGGCGGTGGCGGTCGCAGTCAGGTACCGGTGGAGGAAGAGCGAAAAGAGGAAGGCTAGGCGCGCAGCGTCACATCGCCCGCTTCTACGGTGGCCAGGGAGCCGTCGTCCCGCCTGATCAGCAGGTTGCCTTCGGCGTCCACGTCCTCGGCGATCCCCTCCTCCACCCGGTCGCCGAGCGTGGCCTGCACGCGACGCCCTAGCGTCTCCAGCCGCGACCGCCAGGCCCGGAATGGGACGTCGCCCTCCAGCGCCTCCGCGTAGCGCGCCTCGAAGGCGTTGAGCAGCGCCGCCAGCAGCTCCTCGCGGGAGGCGTCACGCCCCAGCTCCCGCTGCACGCTGGTGGCGATATCGGCGATCTCCGGCTGGGTCTCTACGTCGAAGTTGACGTTCAGCCCCATGCCCACCAGGGCGTGCTTCACGGCATCGCCCGCCAGGTCCGTCTCAATCAGTATCCCCGCGATCTTGCGGCCCCCCACTACCACATCGTTCGGCCACTTGATACGAGACGATAGCCCTGCCGCCTCCTCCAGCGCCTCCGCTATCGCCAGGGGCGACACGATGCTCAGGACCCGCAGGCGTCTGGCCGGAGGCCGCATTACCAGGGTGAGATACAGGTTCTTCCCCGCCGGCGACACCCAGGAGCGACCGAGGCGGCCGCGACCCGCTGTCTGCTCCTCGGCGAGGACGGCGGTGCCATCGGGGGCGCCCCGCTCCGCCTCCTCGCGGGCAGCGTCCTGAGTAGAGACGGTTGTCGCATAGTAGCGGAGGTTCCTGCCCACGTAGAGGGTCTTGAGCCGTTGCTCAACCAGGGCCAGGTTCAGTCGCGCAACCATCGGAGCGAGGATAGCCCAGACGGGCAACAAAAAGCCAGCCCGTACGGGCTGGCTTTTTGTGCTAGGCACGCAGACCTGTCCACGCGCCTTTCAGCTATTACACCTTCACCTCGGAGAGGTGACGGTGCGAATGGACAGGCCTACGGCCATAGCTCGGTGTTTCGCCCATTCACATCACCTCCTTTCCTGCTGCGCATGGTAACAGAACGGTCAAGCGGTTACAAGGCTGTCTGCGGACAGTGAAAAATATCTGGAGCCGTCAGCCCCGAGTGGGGAACAGCTCCCGCAGCACCCGCCGCGCCACCTCGCGGTCATCGCACTCGTAAGAGCCGTCGGCGAGGTGGACCTCACGCTCGTGGCCCTTCCCGGCCAAGAGCACCACGTCCTCGTCCACGGCCATCGCCAGCGCCTGCGCTATCGCCTCCCGCCGGTCGGGCACGACGGCGAAGTCGTGGCCCCCCTTCTTGCCGGCCTCGCGAAGCCCGCGGGCGATCTCGGCGATGATACCATCGCGATCCTCGGAGTACGGGTTGTCGTCCGTGACGTACGTGTAGTCGGCCAGCTCCGCCGCCGCCCGGCCCATCGGGTAGCGCCGGTCCACCTCCCGCTCACCGATGCAGCCGAAGACGGCGATGACACGGCCGCGGCTGTTGGCGCGCAGCTCCGACAGGACCCGACGCAGCGACTGCGGGGCGTGGGCGAAATCGACGACGACGCTGAACGGCTGCCCCTCATCTATACGCTCCATGCGTCCGGGCGCTCCCGGCCAGGACTCCAGGCCACGTACTATGGGGGTCAGCTCCAGCCCCAGTGCCAGGCCGGCCGCCGCGGCCGCGAGGGCGTTGGCCACGTTGAACGCTCCGGGCCGGCCCAGGCGGACCTCCGCGGCTCCGGCCGGCGTCCGCAGCCGGAATCGCGTCCCCCAGCCGTCCGGCCGCAGGTCCCCAGCGCTGATGTCGGCGGGGCGATCGAGGCCGTAGGTGATGACCCGCGCCCGGGTTAGAGAGCGAAAGCGGCGGTGGGCTGGGTCGTCGGCGTTCAGTACGGCCGTCTTGGCGAGGCCCTTGTCCGCAGACGTGTCCAGCATCTGGAACAGGCGGCCCTTCGCCGCCAGGTACTCACCCTCTGTGCCGTGGAACTCCATGTGGTCGCTGCTCACGTTCGTCATCACAGCCAGGTCAAACTCGCAGCCGTCCAGGCGGTGCAGTGCCAGCCCGTGAGAGGTAGCCTCCAGCACGGCACGGCGACAACCGGCGTCCGCCATTTGGGCGAGCATGGACTGCACCTGCGGGGACTCAGGGGTGGTGAAACGGCCGCTATCCGCGAGCGCGCGCCCGGCCGCCCGGTTCTCCGCGGTGGTCATCAAGCCGATGCGCTCTCCCACTGACTCCAGGACGTGGGCGATGAGGTGGCAGAGGCTCGTCTTGCCGTCGGTGCCCGTGACGCCGATGACGGTGAGCCGTCGAGCGGGCCAAGCGAAGAAGGCGGCGGCGGCGCGGGGGAGCGCCTCACGCGTGTTCGGCACTACCAGGCAGGGCACAGCCAGCGACGCCCACTTGGGTCGGCGGTCCGCCTGCACTAAGAGAGCGGTGGCGCCGGCAGCTACCGCCTCTTGCGCATAGTCGTGGCCGTCGGTACGGAACCCTGGCACGGCCGCGAACAGCGCCCCCGGCCGGACCCGACGCGAGTCGTACTCGATGGCGCTAAGCTCCGTATCGCCGGAGCCGGTGATCTCCGCACCCGGAAGGTGGACAGCCAGATCCTTCAGAAGCATCGCCAAAGATAAGAACGGCCTCGCGGCCGTTCCGTTTCCCGTAGTGGCCCAGTAGACCTGTAGGCCGAGTCCTGTAGTCGCCGGAGGCGACCGGTGACCATCAATCTAGCCCCGCCGTCGCCGACGGGGTCAAGCGGCCAACCCGAGGGCTCCGGGCCGGGCGCCCTCCACCTGCCAGAGGGCAGGCAAGCCCTCCTATTTGGCCTTG
>JADFNQ010000069.1 GCA_022563285.1 Chloroflexota bacterium
GGGCGGCGTCACGCTGGCGGGCGAGGTCGACGATAAGCGACTCGACGGCGAGGCGGTCGGGGGCGATCGCCTCACGGGCCTCGGCGAGGACGTCGTCGGGCATGCCGAGACGGGCGGCGATGGCGAGGGCGTTGGACTGGCCGGGGAGGCCGATGGTGAGGCGGTAGGTGGGGGCGAGCGTCTCCGGGTCGAACTCGACGCTGGCGTTGGCGATGCCGGGGGTGGTGTGGGCGAACGCCTTGAGCTCGCCGTGGTGGGTGGTAGCGACGATGAGGCAGCCGACGCGCAGGAGGTGCTGCAGCAGCGCCTGGGCGAGGGCGGAGCCCTCTGTGGGGTCGGTGCCGGCGCCGAGCTCGTCGAGGAGGACGAGGGAACGGGGGGTGGCGACAGCCAGGATGGAGATGATGTTGCCCATGTGGGAGCTGAAGGTGGATAGCGACTGCTCGATGGACTGCTCGTCGCCGATGTCGGCGTAGACGCTCTCGAACAGAGGCAGGCGCGATCCGGCGCCGGCGGGCACGGGGAGCCCGGCCTGGGCCATGAGGGAGAGGAGGCCGACGGTCTTGAGGGCGACGGTCTTGCCGCCGGTGTTGGGGCCGGTTATCAGGAGGGAGCGGAAGCCGTCCTCATCGTCGAAGCCGGCCCAGACGGTGATGGGGACGACGCGGCCGCTGAGCAGCGGGTGGCGGGCGTCCTCCAGGCGCAGGCCGCCGCCCTCGGCGAGCCAGGGCTGATCGAGGCCGTCGTGGGGGAGCTCGCCGGCGCCGAACGCCTCGCCGAGGCGGGCCTTGGCCAGGGCGAGGTCGATCTCGGCGAGGGCGTCCACAGCGGCGGCGATCTCGTCGGCGCGTTCGCCCACGGCTTGGGAGAGGCTACGCAGGATGCGCTGCACCTCGCGCTGCTCCTCTAGCTGGAGCTCGCGCCACTTGTTCCCCATCTCGACGACCTCCAGCGGCTCCAGGAAGACGGTGGCGCCGGAGGAGGAGACGTCGTGGACGATGCCGGGGATCTGGGAGCGCATCTCGGCCTTGACGGGGACGACGTAGCGGCCGTCTCGCAGGGTGACGATCGGCTCCTGGAGGGCGCCGCGGTTGGCGCGGGAGCTGACGAGCTTGTCCAGGCGGTGGGTGAGGCTGTCGTGGGCCTGGCGGGCGTCGCGGCGAAGCTGGGCGAGGACGGGGGAGGCGTCGTCCACGACCTCTGCCCTCTCGTTGATGGTGCCGTCGATCCGGCGCTCAAGCTCGGCGAAGTCTGCGACGCGCTCGGCGATCTCCGCGAGGAGGGGTACCTGGACGCGCAGGCGGGAGAGGGTGGTGCGGAGGCTGCGGGCGAGATGAAGGGTAGCTTGGACGTCGAGGAGCTCGGCGGGCTCCAGGATGTGGCCACGGGCGGCCTGGCCGACGGGGTCGCGGACGTCGCGGGCGGGGGAGAGGGAGAGGTTGGGCTTGAGCTCGAGGGCGCGTCGGCCCTCGGCGGTGAGGCGCTGGCGGCGGAGGACCTCCGCGAAGTCGGAGGAGGGTTGGAGGTCGAGGGCGAGGCGGCGGGAGGCGGGGAAGGCGCAGAGCACCGCCAGCCGGTCGATTATCTTATCGTATTCGAGGGTGTGCAGCGATTTGGGGGTCTGCATACGTCTAGTCTAGCGGAAGCGCAGCTTTCGTTCGTCCTTGGACAGGCGCAGGGATGAGCGGAGAGGGACTGGGGTGGTAAGGGTCACAATTCCCGCCCCATCACGAGCGAAGCCTCCCGCTGCCGTTTGGGGATGGCCCAGTAGGTGCGCAGGAGCTTATCACCGTCGGGCAGGAGGGTGAAGCGGTGTCTCTCGTAGAAGCGGATGGCCCAGGCGGCGTCGGCCCACATGCCGACGAGCAGTCGTGGCGTCTCCGTCAGGGCGATGACGTGCCGCAGCAGCGCCGAGCCGACGCCCTGACGCTGGCGGGCCGTATGCACGTACAGGTGGCGCACGAGCGTTACGCCGCGCAGCGGCTGGTAGCCGATGATGCCCGCCAGGCCGTCGCTCTCCTCAAGGCCGTAGAAGGTCATGGCGGCGGCCTCACGTCGGAGCTCGTGCAACGCCATGTAGGGCTCGTGCCAGCAGTCGTCGGGGATCACGCCCTTGTAGGCAGAGGCGGCGTCGTTGATGATCTCGCAGACGCGGGGGAGATCGCTATCGCCGCAGGGGCGGATCACGTCAGCCGCACATGCGGGTGGCTGGGGCCGGCGGCCGCCACGATGTCCTGGGGCTCCGCCGGGACCGGCTCGGGCCGAGCGCGCTCCGCCTGAGCGTATTCGAGCCCGCCTTCGTCCTCGAGGATGTCGACCGCCGCCACCATGTAGCCCACGCCGAACGGCCCTTCGTAGGAGAGGACGCGGGGGCGGACGCGCAGGCCGTCCAGGGCGCCCATGAGAAAGCTGATAGAGGCCACGGCATCGTCCCCGGCCCGCTCCCGGAACGCCTCGTCCATCGTCAGGAGCGCTTCGGTATCCCAGGAGGCGACGGCCTCACGGATGCGGCGGTCCAGCTCCGGCCCGGCGGGGTCGAAGCCGTAGGGGCCGTCCTCCGATAGGCGGTGGGACAGGTCAGCGCTGGCGACGATGACGGCGCGCCGCCCCACACGGTCGACGGCGCGGCGCACGGCCTGACCCCAGAGGAAGTGCTTGCGAGCGGAAAGGAACGATACGTTCATGGGGGTCAGGGGGGCATCCGCCATGCCGCAGCGGAGGTAGTACAGAGGGACGGTGACGGACCAGTCGAGGCCGTCGTTCCAGCGGGCGGCGGCGTCCAGGGGGAGCTCGGCCTGCTCAGCCTCATCGCGGATCGCGCCGATCAGTTCGGGGTCTGTATCGACGCGGAGGGTTACCTGGGGAGCACCCCAGCGGGAGAAGTCGCCCTGGGCGGTGGGAGCGGCGAGGAGGACGAAGGCGCCGGGGTTCAGGGGCCCGTGGGTGGCCATCAGGAGCACGGTGTCCGGACGGTGCGAGGCTACGTCTGCGGCGACCTGCTCCAGGGCGTCGATTGTGCGCTGGACCTCCCGCTCGCGGCCCTGGCCGACCTCGCGGACGATGATCGGCGGATGGGGCGAAATACAGGCGAACTTTATGGCAGACATGGCGATATCTTGGGGATATTATACCGCTGTGGCGAAGGGAGGTGTGAACGGCTGGGCTATCGCCGGCCGTAGGCGGGTAGCCCGCTGCTGATACGTTCGATTACGGCGACCCGCGCCTCCGGCTCACCCTCGAAGCAGTGGTCGAGTCCCCAGCGGACTATCTCCTCAATGACGGGTGCCAGGGTGCGGCCCTGGTCCGTGAGGCGGTACTCGGCGCGCAGGGGGTGCTGGCTGTAGACGACGCGCTCCACGAGGTCGTGCTGCTCAAGCTTCTTGAGACGGTCCGAGAGGAGCTTGGAGGGAAGACCGGGGGACGATGCCAGGAACTGATTGAAGCGCGTCTTACCCATGAACAGGTCGCGGACGATGAGCAGCGTCCAGCGGTCGCCGATGATGTCAAGGGTCCTGGCGATAGGGCAGGTCTGGTCGTAGGGTTTGGACATTGCGTGAAGAATTGTAGCGCAAGGGGTTGACGCAATCAAGGAAGCGACTTTATTATTTGAAGCAACCCGCTCCGTTACCACCTCGGGAGGTATCCCATGACCGCCTCTAGTGAACACCCGTCTGTGCGCATCGGCATCGTCCAGGAGTCCGCCGCCAGTGGCGAGACCAAGGCGCTGTACGACGAGATCCGGGCCTTCTTCGGCTTCCCCGCCGTTCCCGACGTGTTCAAGCTGGTAAGCACGCGGCCTGACTTCCTGCGGGTGATGTTCGAAGGCTACAAGGCTATGTTCGGCGGCGGTCACCTGCCGCGGCAGGTGAAAGAGATGATCGCCACCGTCGTATCGGAGACCAACTCCTGCGCCTACTGAACGAAGGCGCATTCGTTTCTCCTGCGGTACGTAGGAGGGAGCCCGGAGGCGGTCAAGGCGGCAGAGGAGGCGGACATCGAAGCATTGCCGGTGGAGGAGCGGTACAGGGCCTTGCTGCGGCTGTGCGTGAAGCTGACGACGCACGCCTACAAGGTGACGGAGGAGGAGATCGACGGCCTGCGGACGGCGGGTCTGAACGACGACGAGATACTGGAGGGCCTCTGGGTGGCCTGCCAGTTCAACGCAGTGGACCGGCTGGCGGACACCTTCGGCCTGTACGACCTGATGCAGTTGCAGGAACGGTAAGGATGAACGAGACCTAGGAGGAGGTACGAACCATGGTCTCACAAGCGGCGATGTCCCTTCGAGACGCGTTGGGGCAGAAGTTGCAGGAGCTGGGCGAAGTGCTGGACGGCCTTGACGAGGCGAAGGCCGGACAGCGGATGGCAGAGGGCGAGTGGTGCTGCAAGGAGGTGCTCTCGCACATAACGGGTGATGAGGGAGAGAGCTATGTGGCAGGCTTCCGACGGTTCCTCGACGAGGACTCGCCTCTCATCGGGGTCGTAGTCGGCCTACCGTACTACACGCCGGCGCGACAGGCGATGTCGCTGTCGGAGCTTCGGGCCGGGGTGTGGAAGCAGTACCAGGAGGTGGCTGACTTCCTGGGCGGCCTCAGCGACGAGCAGATCGCCCGCAAGGCGCGTGTGCCCCTGCTGAAAGAGACGCCCATCGGCGAGTACCCGACTCTCGCGCAGTGGGCGGGGGCGCTGATCAACGTCCACCTGGTGGACCATATCAACCAGCTTCGCAGCGCACGCCAGCAGATCGAGACGTAGGAGGAGAAAGGAGAACCGGCATGGGCCAGCCAGTCGTGCACTTCGAGGTACTGGGTAAGGACGCGAAGAAGCTACAGGAGTTCTACGGCGGCTTGTTCGGTTGGCACATCGACGCCAACAACCCGATGAGCTACGGCATCGTGGATACGCACGGCGAAGGAGGCATCGGTGGGGGGATAGGGCCGGCACAGGGCCAGAACCAAGTCACTTTCTACATTCAGGTCGATGACCCGCAGGCTTACCTGAACAAGATCGAAGGGGCTGGCGGCAAGATCATCGTACCGGTGACAGAGATCCCGGACATGGTGACGTTCGCTATGTTCTCGGACCCGGAAGGGAACGTGGTCGGGCTGGTCAAGGAGTAGAGCGGTGATCACCGGAGTGCACAGCGTCCTAATCTGGACGGAGGAGCTACAGCGCCTGGTGCCGTTCTACCGGGACGTCCTGGGCCTGAAGCCGGAGATGGAGAGCGAGGGGTTCGTCATCTTTCAGTCGTCATCCGGCCCCCAACTAGCGCTGGGCGCCCACAGCGAGGTGAAGGGCCGCTCGCGGGACCCCAACCGGGTGATGGTGGACTTCACGGTGGACGACTGCCAAGCTGAGTACGAGCGGCTGAGCAAGCAAGGGGTGGAGTTCGTGCGGACGCCGGGCAAGGAGGAGGACGGGGTCACCATCGCTACGTTTGTCGACCCTGACGGCAACATGCTGCAGCTGTTCCAGGAGGGGTGAGCAAGCCTATTCGCTGAGAGCCGCCGTCACCGCCTGGATGACGGTAGAGTCCTGGCGCGACGGCACCGTGCGAGGGTCGAGGAGGAGGGCGTCCTTCTCGATGCGAGCCACCACGGGCGGGTCGCCGCGGCGCAGGCGGCGGGCTAGGTCGGTGACGTAGGCACCATCGCCCGCGATGGCGACGAGCTTGGTGGGCAGGCTTTCCTCCGGCAGGCTGCCGCCGCCGATCATCGAGCGTCCGTCCACGACCTTCGCCACTGGGCCGATGCCGCGTGCCCAACGCCGGGCACGGCGCCGCACCTCCGCCAACGGCGCCGCGATCATGCGCCAGACGGGTAGCTTCTCCAGCGCCTCGCCGCGCAGGTAGTGGAGGAGGGTGGCCGTGAGGGCGGCGATGCTGGCCTTGTCCATGCGAACGGCACGGGCCAGGGGATGGCGACGGAGCCGCTCCACGAGCTCACTGCGGCCGACGATTATGCCCGCCTGGGGGCCGCCCAGGAGCTTATCGCCGGAGAACATCGCCAGGTCGGCGCCGGCGGCAAGGCTCTCCTGCACTGTCGGCTCGGGGGCCAGGCCGAACTGGGTCGTGTCCAGGAGACAGCCGGAGCCAAGGTCGTCCAGGAGGAGGACATCGTGCTCGTGGGCGAGCCGCGCCAGGTCATCGATGCCGGGCGTCTCCGTGAAACCGACGATGCGGAAGTTGCTAGCGTGGACGCGCATGACGGCGACGGTGTCCGGGGTGATGGCGTCCTGGTAGTCGCGCGGGTAGGTGCGGTTGGTGGTGCCCACCTCCACCAGCCGTCCGCCGGACTGGCGCATCACATCCGGGATGCGAAAGCCGCCGCCTATCTCCACGGCCTGGCCGCGGGAGACGATCACCTCGCGGTCGTGGGCGAGGGCGGACAGCGCCAGGAGGACGGCGGAGGCGTTGTTGTTCACCGCCATCGCCGCCTCGGCGCCGGTGAGCTGCTGCAGCACGGACTCCAGGTGCAGGAAGCGGGAGCCCCGCTCGCCCGCCTCCAGGTCGAACTCCAGGTTGGAGTAGCCGCTGGAGACGGCGGCCATGGCAGCTATCGCCTCCTCGGACAGGGGCGCGCGGCCGAGGTTGGTGTGGATGATGACGCCGGTGGCGTTGATCAGAGGCCGCAAGGTGGGGTGGAACACGTCCTCGGCCAGGCCGAGGACGGACTCCACGATCTGGTCCTGGGTGGGGGCGGGCCTCCCCGCGCTGACGGCACCGCGGGCGGTCTCCAGCGCCTGCCGGACGAGCTGGGTGACCACGGGCCGCTCGCCGCCGCCCAGCGGGCGGAGGCGCTCGTCGGCCAGGAGGCGGTCGACGGAGGGGAGGGCGCGGTAAGGGTTGTCGGTGGTCATGGCGAAACTGTGAGGCAATTTTACCATATCCCCACCCCGTTTCCTTGACCGTCAGTGGGCACGACCATAAGATGAGGCCAA
>JADFNQ010000070.1 GCA_022563285.1 Chloroflexota bacterium
GGGCGGCGGCTGCGGCCGTCGCGGCGTGACGGCCAGCCACCAGACCGGTGTAGATGCCGCCGCCGGAGAACGGCTTCACCTGGCCGGCGGCGTCGCCCACCAGGAGGACGTTATCGGCGTAGCTGCGTGGGGCGAAGTCCAGGGGGATGGTGCCCCCGTACATGTGGCACACATCCATCTCCCCGAACAGATCCGGGAAGGCCGCCGCCAGCCGCTTGTAGCAGCGGATGGGCTTGTCCGACCCGTCGCAGCCGATGCCCACGCGCACACGGCCGCCGCCGGTGGGGATGATCCAGCCGAACCATCGGGGAGCCAGGCGCTGACCGACGAACACGTGCACGAACTCCTCCCGCGGTACCCGCAGACGGCCCTCCAGCCCCAGGCAGTAGACTCGCTCCCGGGGCGGCGCCAGGCCCATGGTACGAGCCACCCGGGAGTGGGCGCCGTCCGCGCCCAGCACCAGCCGGGCGGAGAGCTGGAGATCGCGGCCGTCACGCCGGCAGAGAAGGCGGACGCCTCCGTTCTGCCGCTGGGCCTGAACCATTCGCGCCCTCAATAGCTCAGCGCCGGCGGCCTGGGCCTGCTCGCACAGCAGCTCGTCCAGGCGCACGCGGTCTATGGCCAGTGCGCGTGTCTCCTCGCCACCGACCGCCAGCGAGCCGCCGCTCGCGGTGTGGACGTAGGCGCCGGTGAGGCGATTGGCCACTATCGGCTCCTGGATCTCCGCCTCCTCAAGCGTGCGCGGGCTGATCAGCCCGGAGCAGTGAGACGGCACACCGATGCGCCGGTGCTCCTCAAGAAGCGCCACTCGAAAGCCGTTCGCCGCCAGGTTCCGTGCGGAGCGAGACCCGGCCGGCCCGGCCCCGACTACGGCCACGTCGTAGTCGTACTTTGTCGTAAGCCCTCCTCTACATGATCGGAGGCAGCCAGTCAGGCTGCGCCGCAAGCACGGGGATGAACGGCACCAGCAAGAACAGGGTGATGTTCGTGACCCCGTGCGACACGCTGACCCCTATTATAGACCCCGTCTTACGTACAACCCACCCGTAGAGGAGAGCGATAAGGAAGACGAACACGATGTCTGTGCCGGACCGGTATCCGATGTGGAGGATAGCGAATATGACGCTGACGTAGATTATCGCCAGCGGTCCCAGCGCTGCGGTGGCGGTACGCTGGAGGATACCTCTGAAGATGAACTCCTCCAGGAACCCGGTGGCCAACATCAGCACCAGCGCCGGTATCACGAACCGGCTCAGCGTCAGGCCGTCGATGAGCGGCTCGGGCCGCAGGATGTGATACTCGGCGAAGCCCAGTACCAGGCCGAACAGGATGACCAGGGGGTGTAGGTGCAGGGCCGGCCAGCCGAGGCTCAGGCCCACATCCCGCGGACGGAGGCCAACTCCGGCCATGATGATGAGGGCCGCCACGAACACGGGCAGACCGGCGGCCACGAACCAGTACGTCTCGTCGAAGCGGCCCAGGGGCATGGTCAGGCTGACGATGCGGATGAGAGGCACCAGCGCCAGGGCGTAGAGGAGGCGGCTCAGCGGCTGCTTCGCCATAGAGTCGCCTTGGCCCCCGAAGCCGGAGGCGATGAGCAGGACGGACAGGGTGAGGGCGTGCAGAGCGATACCGGTAAACGGGTTCGTGAAGACGGTGAGAGACTCCGCAACCGCGAACGCGGCCAGGGTTGTGAGGGCGATCGCCAGCCTGAGGCGGTCGGTGCTGAGCGAGCGGGGGACGGCCGGAGCCGCCAGGCTGGCGCCCAAGGAGCCGCTGCCGGGCTGGGACAGATCGGTCTGCGTCATTTTCCGATCAGCGGCCCGCCCACTCTAGATGCGCATCGCTTCCGCCGTGGCGGAAGCGATGCGAACGCTGCGAGCTGCAGACCGTGTTCACAGGGGGCTCATATGGCTGCAGCCCGGTTACGCTCTCTTATTTCGGCGCACAATGATGGCGAAGCCGCCGACGAGCGCCGCCGCGCCGATGGCGAGGAACGCGATCTGCCAGGCCGGCACGCCGGAGCCGGAACCCTCCAGCGCAGGAGCGCCGCCCGTGGTCGGTAGGCCGGACTGGACGGCAACAGTGACCTGCGAGGTCTTCTCGCCGGACACCGTCTCGATAATGATGTTGCCGGTTGTGCTCCCTGCCGTCAGGACGGCCGTGGCGATGCCGTTGGCGCCGGTAGTGGCCGTGATCTCCAGGCCACCGTTTGCCCACCGGGCGTCAGTGCCGGGCTGGGAGGTGATGGTGAAGGTCACTTCCACCCCCTCCACGGGGTCGCCGCTGTTGTCCAGGACGGTAGCGGTGACGTTACTGGTGGAGCCCGGAGTTGTGGATGCGCCCTCCACGCTGAGGCTGCCTACGGGCGGCGGATAGTTTTGGGCCCGAACTCCCGGGGCAAGGGCGATCCCTGCCGCCAGTAGAGCCAGGACCAGGACTGCGGCGAGGCTGACTGCTGACTTTCGCATGGCTTGTATCCTCCTCCTCTGATGCCTCCTGCCGATAAGGGATCGACGACCCTTAGGGGCCGCCGTGGTCGCCACACGTTGAGCGGGGGAGAGGCTTTCGCCGGTCCGGCCTGTCAGTGCCGCGAGGGCGCCTCGTCTCGTCGAACAGGCAAGACTATGACAGCCCCTGACCGCTGTCAAGGGCGCCGGGGGCCGTTCACGGCGCTTTCACGCTATTCACGGCCTTTTGGGGCCAATGGCGTTGACACCCTATTGGGCGTCTGCTACTTTGAGGGGGTTTCCAGGATCGAAACGTTTGGAAGTGGGATTCGGAGGAGGTAGGCAATGATATCGACAGTAACCACCACGACGGTAACGACAGTGACGTTGTTCGGCATCACGGCGCTGCTGGGGCTGGCCGCAGTTCTGATGCTCATCAGCTACCTGGTCGCCAAGGAGATGCTGAGCGCCAGCTCAAGCCAGCGTCTGCAGATGATCTCTCGCAGGCTGAACATCGCTATCGTACCCCTGCTCCTGGTGTTCGCTGCCATCATCGGCGACAAGATAGTCGAAGCCCTCTAGCATAGCGTCCTGGCCGCGGTCAGACGTTGCAAGGCGCCCCGACATAGGTCAGGGTGCCTTTCCTCATGTCGGGGATAATGAGCACCTGCCCCGGGGCACGAGGGCTTGTCTACGTGTGTGAGTCTACAGCGGAAACTCACGGTCTGGGTTAGGGCGTGCTCCTCTTAGCGCACGTCGGCTACACAGTGGTTGGAGGCTGGGCGGCCCAGCGCCTGCGCCTCAAAAACACCGTAGACTTCCGGCTGCTGGCCGTTATGGCCGTGCTTCCGGACATCATCGATAGGACCCTCTTTCTGTTCATTATCCCAGATGCCCAGTCGGGCCGGCTCATAGCCCACACCCTCGCCTTTCAGCTGGCCCTGTTGACGGCTCTGGTGGTCATCCGCAGGGGCTTCTGGATCTACGGGCTGGCTTCGCTGATGCACCTGGCCTTGGATAGCCAGACGCTTGCCGCAAGTCAGGCCTTGTGGCCGCTGCTCGGTTCCGGCCTAGAGAACGTACAGATCGGGGGCGGCGAGGCCCCCGGCGCGGGCCAATCATTCGGGGAGCGTGTGCTCGACCGCCTGGAGGTAGACGGGAGCAACTACACCAGCCTAGATCTGATTGACATCCTGTTCGAGGTCGGTGGCCTGCTTCTCCTGACGGCGTTCGCCATCAGTACGAGGATCTTCGAGCGGCATCACCTTCTCTCTTTGCTGCTTCGGGGGACCGCCAGCAGGCGGCGCTAGGGAGGTCTATCTCGTGGAGGGTCCGCTTACGTCGGGATCTTCAGCACCTGCCCCGGCCGGATGAAGTCCGGGTCCCGCCCGATCACGCTCCTGTTCGCCTCGTACAGCGTCCGCCAGTCGTCCAGGCCGAGGCGAGCCGCGATAGCCGATAGCGTATCGCCGGCGCGGACGGTGTAGGTGCGCCCGGCTGGGCGGGGCCGTCGTGGGGACGGCCGACGCTTGAGCGCTTCCACATCCGCCTCCAGGCTGGCCACGCGATCGGTCAGAGCGGTGTGGGCGCTGCTGAGCTGCTGGAACTCCAGACTGGGCATCTCTGTTCCTCCTTCGGCGGACTCCGCCTCCTCTGTTTGTGCTTCCCGCCGTTCCGCGGGCCCGGATGGGCCCCCCTCCGGGGGCACGGCTCGGACAGCAGTCCACATCTCCTCGTTCATATGCTCGTAGGACCAGAAGCTGATGCCCGGCGATCCCCTCGCCGCAGCCTCGCCCGCGAAAGCCTCCAGGTCGGCGGCGGCAGGGTAGGGGACGCCGCGCCCGGCGTACAGCCCCGCCACCGGGAACAGTCGCTGCGGCGGCGCTCCCAGCGCCGCGTAGTCCTCGTATGTCCACTGGATCGCTTGCCGGGCCGGCCAGCGGAAGGCGTTCCAGTAGAGCTGCGGAGCCGCGCCCCGACAATAGCGCTCGAACGCCTCATACGGGAAGGAACGGTGATAGCGGGTGATGGCGAAGCTGCTGTAGTAGAGGGGGTAGTCGCCGCCTACGCCCTCGCGGACACGGCGGCAGAGCTCCTCGGCGGCCTGCGGCCGGCCCTCGAACTCCGCTTCGACATCGAGGACGAACAAGTCGGCGCGGCCGTAGGAGACAGTCTCCCCCACCAGGCGGGCCTCGCCGGCGGGGTCGCGGCCGTAGAGGTAGGCCCAACCGCCGACAGCGACCCCCTCCGCCCTGAGGGCGGCGGCGATCTCCCGCCAGGGGCGGCCCTGATCGAACCAGCGGGGGCCGTCGTGGGCCTTCACCAAGACGCCGCGACAGCCGGCGTCGCGGAGCCTGGCCGCGATCTTCGCCGGATCGCCGCCGTCGCAGCGGCGCCAGTTCCAGATCCATACCCACTTGCCGGATAGCGCCTGTCCTGAGCTTGTCGAAGGATCGGTCGTCATCGTGGCCCCATTTTCGGGCCCGCCGCCGGTAGATCAAACCCCCGGACGACAATCGCAAGTAGTTGACACAGTACACGGTTGCTGCCGATACTAAGCGCACGCTCAGTTATCTTCAGAAGGAGGCATCATGACCGAGACCGGCAAGGCTGCCGTCTTCTTCGATACAGGCAAGCCATTCGAGATGCGGGAGTACCCGGTGCCTGACCCCGAACCGGACGCCGTCGTCGTCCGGGTAACCTCGGCGGGGATCTGCGGCTCCGACCTCCACGTCTGGCGGGGCGATATCCGAATCGCCATGATGGGCCCCGGCCCCCGCATCCTCGGCCACGAGATGACGGGCCGCGTGCACAAGCTGGGCTCCAGCGTCACCACCGACTCGCAAGGCCAGCCGCTGAAGGAGGGCGACCGTATCGTCTACCCCTACTTCTTCCCCTGCCGCCGCTGCTACCAGTGCCTGCGCGGCGAGTTCGCGGCCTGCCAGGTCAAGTACCCGCCGCCGCCCATCTCCGACAACCCTCCCCATTTTACCGGCGCCTACGCGGAGTACTTCTACATGAAGACCAGCGCCTTCGTGTTCAAGGTCCCGGATGAGCTGCCGGAGGAGATGGTCACCACGGTCAACTGCGCCCTGTCAGAGGTGATCTACGGCCTCCAGAAGGCCGGCCTGAAGATGGGCGATACGGTGGTCATCCAGGGCGCGGGCGGCCTGGGCGTCAACGCCACCGCCGTGGCCCGCGACATGGGCGCGGGGACGATCATCGTCATCGATGGGGTGCCGGAGCGGCTCAAGCTGGCCAAGGCCTGCGGCGCCGACGAGGTGATCGACCTGAACGAGGCGCCGGCGCCGATGGACCGCACGTCCAAGGTGATGTCCCTCACCGGCGGCCGCGGCGCCGACATCGTCGCCGAGTTCGTCGGTGTGCCCGCCGTCTTCCCCGAGGGGATACAGATGGTGCGCTCCGGCGGCACCTACCTTGAGGTGGGGAACATCAGCCTGGGCAAGACGGTGGCGATCGACCCCTCCCAACTGGTGTGGGGGAACAAGGACATCATCTCCGTGAACATGTACGACCCCTGGATCCTGCCGGTGGCGCTGGACTTCCTCAGCCGCAACAAGAACCGCTTCCCCCTGGCCAGCATCATCTCCCACAAGTATCCCCTGGACAAGATCGACGAGGCGTTCCAGCAGGCCGAGTGGGAGGGGAAGCAGACGGCCACCTTGCGGGCCGTCATCACGCCCTAAGCCGTAGTTACCCCGTAGGGGCGACCTTCAGGCTTCGCCCGTCTGGGTCGCCCGCGCCATCGGCTCTACGGATACCCCCTGCCGGACGCGAACTCTTCCTTCGCCCGCTGGAGCAGGTCCGGCTCCAGCGCCACATCGACGCCGGTCATCGCCAGCGCCTGCGCGACCTGCACCATCGCAGCGTGCGCCGCATCCGTCGCGCACACCTCCGTGAACGCCGGTGTGTGGTTGAACGCCATCGCCCCAATGCCAAACATCGGGTGGATCGAGGGGAGGGCCTGGCTCACGTTCCCCATGTCCGAGCTGCCGGTGGAGTCCAGCCGCACGTCGATGAAGGTGCGCCCCAGCGACTCGGCGTTGGCGCGGTAGGCGGCGGCGAGCGACGTGTTGTTGCGCATCGGCGCGTAGGGCCAGGGCTTCCAGTCGATCTCCACCGTAGCCCCGGAGGCGGCCGCCCCGGCCTCGAAGCAGCGCTCCACCCTGCCCTTCAGCTCCTCCAGATAGGCGGGCCGCAGCGCCCGCACGTAGAACGCGCCTGCCGCCCGGTCCGGCACCACGTTGGGCGCGGAGCCGCCGTCTGTGATGATCCCGTGGATGCGCGCGTCGCGCCGGATATGTTGTCGCAGCTGGGCGATCCCCTGGTAGGCCAGGACCAGGCCGTCCAGGGCGTTCACCCCCATCTCAGGCGCGAAGGA
>JADFNQ010000071.1 GCA_022563285.1 Chloroflexota bacterium
TCGGGGGAGGGCCAAATGGGACCCTGTAGGGGCGAGGCAATCCTCGCCCAGGGCGACCCAAGGGTCGCCCCTACAACGCGATGACGGAGGTTGAGGAGATGACAAACAAAGAGAAGAGCCAGCCCGCCCAAGAGCGGGTGCTGATTTTCGACACCACCCTGCGAGACGGGGAGCAGTCCCCCGGTGTCGCCCTCGGCAGCGCCGAGAAGCTGGAGATCGCCCGCGCCCTGGAGCGCCTGCGGGTCGACTTCATCGAGGCCGGGTTCCCGGCCTCCTCCCCCGGCGACTTCGAGTCCGTGACCGAGATCGCCAAGGAGGTGCGCGGCGCCGTCATCGCCGGCCTGGCCCGCGCCGTCGCCGGCGACGTGGACGCCTGCTGGGACGCGGTGAAGCACGCCGCCCAGCCGCGCATCCACGTGTTCCTATCCGTCTCCGATATCCACATCCTTCACCAGTTGCAGAAGGACCGCGAGCAGGTGCTGGAGATGGCCCGCACCCAGGTGGCGCGGGCCAAGAAGCACTGCTCCGATGTGGAGTTCTCCCCCATGGACGCCACCCGCTCCGAGCCGGAGTACGTGTTCCGCATGATCACCGAGTGCATCGAGGCCGGGGCCACCACCGTCAACATCCCCGATACCGTGGGATACGCCATCCCTGAGGAGTTCGGCGAGTTCCTCCGCCAGATCCAGGAGAACGTGCCCAACATCCACAAGGCGGTGATCTCCGTCCACTGCCACAACGACCTCGGCCTTGCCGTGGCCAACAGCCTGACCGCGATCAGCGCCGGCGCCCGCCAGATCGAGACCTGCGTGAACGGCATCGGCGAGCGGGCGGGCAACGCCTCCCTGGAGGAGGTGGTGATGGCGATCAAGACGCGGAGCGACTTCTTCGATCTGTCGACGAACGTGGACACCACTCAAATCCACCGCACCAGCCGCCTGGTCTCCCAGCTCACCGGCATGGCGGTGCAGCCCAACAAGGCGATCGTCGGCGCTAACGCCTTCCGCCACCAGTCCGGCATCCACCAGCACGGAATCACCAAGCTGCGTGAGACCTACGAGATCATCGATGCCCGCGACATCGGCCTCAGCCGCGGCGGCATGATCGTCCTCAACAAGAACTCCGGACGCCACGGCCTCAAGTCCCGCCTGGACGAGCTGGGCTACGAGATCACCCGCGAGGAGATGGACCGCGTGTTCCTTGCGTTCAAGGAGCTGGCCGACAAGAAAGGCGAGATCGACGACCGCGACCTGGACGCCCTGGTGTCCGAGGGGCGGCGCACGGTGGAGGAGGTGTACAAGCTGGACCTGCTTCAGGTGTCCTGCGGCAACCAGCTCATGTCCACGGCCACGGTGCGGCTCATCGGCTCGGAGGGCCGGGAGATGACCACCACCTCCACGGGCACCGGGCCGGTAGACGCCTCCTATCGCGCCATCAACGGTCTGGTGGGCGTGCCCAACCAGCTCATTGAGTACGCCGTGAACGCCGTCACCGAGGGGATCGACGCCCAGGGCGAGGTCACCGTGCGCATCGAGTCGGATGGCCGCACCTTCGTGGGCCGCGGCGCCGACACCGATATCGTGGTCGCCTCCGCCAAGGCGCTGATCAACGCCCTCAACCGGCTCCTGGCCCACTCCCCCCAGTCCCGCGACACCGAGGTGTGGGCCAACCCGTAGGGGAGACAACTGAGGAGGGCGATGACGGATGCGCCCTCCCCAGTGTATCCTCGTGAGTGCCCTTAGCCCCTATGAGGCTAGTAGAAGGTGCCACCGTGAAACCGAAAACGCTTTTCGAGAAGATATGGGATGCGCACGTGGTGCGCGAGGAGGAGGGGAAGCCCGCGCTCCTCTACGTTGACCTGCACCTGGTGCACGAGGTGACGTCCGCCCAGGCGTTCGAGGGGCTCCGGCTCATCGGGCGGGGCGTGCGCCGACCGGACCTGACCATCGCCACCATGGACCACAACGTCCCCACCACAGACCGCGGCCTCCCCATCCGCGACGAGATATCGCGGAAGCAGATCGAGGCCCTGCGGGCTAACGCCGAGGAGTTCGGAATCCGGCTCTACGGTATGGAGTCCAACCGACAGGGGATCGTCCACGTGATAGGCCCGGAGCTGGGGTACACCCGCCCCGGGACGGTGATAGTCTGCGGCGATAGCCATACCTCTACCCAGGGCGCATTCGGCGTTTTCGCAATGCCCATCGGCACGACTCAGGTGGAGCACGTCCTGGCCAGCCAGTGCCTGGTCCAGGCCAGGCTCAAGACGATGGAGATACGGGTGGACGGCCAGCTATCTCCGGGAGTCACCGCCAAGGACATGATCCTGGGCATCATCGGGCGCATCGGCGTGGACGGGGCCGTCGGCCACGTGATCGAGTACACCGGGGAGGCGATTCGCGCCCTCTCCATGGAAGGGCGGATGACGGTCTGCAATATGTCCATCGAGGCGGGGGCCCGAGTGGGGATGATCGCTCCGGACGACACGACGTTCGAGTACCTGCGCTGCCGGCCGTTCGCGCCCAAGGACGCGGACTGGGACGCCGCGGTGGAGGTGTGGAGGGCGCTGCCCACGGACCCCGGCGCCGCCTTCGATAGGACGGTCGTTTTCGACGCCGCGGAACTCGAGCCGTACGTCACCTGGGGCACCAACCCGGGGATGGTGGTGCCGGTGACGGGTAGCGTCCCGGATCCCGCCTCGTTCCCCTCGACGGCCGAGCGCGCGGCCGTCGAACGGGCGCTGGAGTACATGGCCCTCGAGCCGGGCACCCCGATCCAGGAGATCCGGCCTGACCGTGTGTTCATCGGGTCCTGCACCAACGCTCGCATCGAAGACCTGCGCTCGGCCGCGGAGATCGTGCGCGGGCGCAAGGTCAACGAGAACGTGCGGGCGATGGTCGTACCCGGCTCCACGCAGGTGAAGCTTCAGGCGGAGCAGGAGGGGCTGGACAAGACGTTCGTCGAGGCGGGGTTCGAGTGGCGGGAGGCGGGCTGCTCGATGTGCCTGGGGATGAACCCGGACATCCTGCAGCCGGGCGAGCGCTGCGCCTCCAGCTCCAACCGCAACTTCGAGGGCCGGCAGGGGAAAGGCGGGCGCACGCACCTGGTCAGCCCGCAAATGGCCGCCGCCGCGGCGATCGCCGGACACTTTGTGGATATTCGAGACTGGCAGGTGTAGAGATGGAGCCGTTCAAGAAAGTCACGGGCGTAGTCGTGCCCCTGGACAGGGTGAACGTAGATACCGACTCGATTGTGCCGGCCCGGTTCCTCAAACGGATCGAGCGGGATGGATGGGGCGAGCTTCTCTTCTTCGACTGGCGCTTCTTGCCGGACGGTAGCCCAAACCCAGACTTCGTCTTGAACGCGCCCGGCTACGAGGACGCGAAGATCCTCGTCGCGGGCCGAAACTTCGGGAGCGGCTCGTCGCGGGAGCATGCGGTGTGGGCCCTCCGGCAGTATGGTATCCGGGCCATCATCGCCCCCAGCCTGGCCGACATCTTCCACAAGAACTGTTTTGAGAACGGAGTCGTTCCCGTCTTCCTGCCTGAGGAGCGTGTCCGGGAGCTGATCCGCAAGGCGAAGGAGGGCCCCGGCTGCGAGCTCACCGTTGACCTGGAGCGGTGTGAAGTGTGGGACGAGGAGGGCTTTCGCTCCCCGTTCGTGGTGCATGATGATCCCGAGACCCACGAGTTCAGGCGGCACTGCCTGCTGAACGGCCTTGACGACATCGCCATGACTCTGGAGGCGGAGGAGGAGATCAGCGCCTTCGAAGAGCGACGGCCCGCCTGGCTAACGCCTGTGGACGGCGAGGCGTAGCCATGCCTACTGACCCCGTCCGCGACCTCTGGAACCGCCTGCGCAGCCTCGGCCAGAAGGTGGAGGAGGAGGTGTACGAGTTCTCGGAGGAGGAGGAGCTGGAGGAGGAGCCGCGGGGCCGTAACACGCTGATCATCCTGATCAACCTCTTCCTCACGATGTGGAAGGCCACCCAGGCCAACGTGGTGGAGCGCACCTTCGGGTTGCTGGGGTTCGCCGGTCTGCTCTGGCTGATCGTGGGAGACCGCGGACTGGGGGTGCGCCGTCCGCCGCTACGCATCGCCGCCACTACGTTCGCAGCGCTCTGGTTCGTGCCGGGGATTATCGCCGCCGTGTGGACGTTCACCGTGGGCCTCGGCGTGGTCAACCTGCGCCGTCTCCGCACCTGGCCGCTGATGCTGGTGTTCGCCCTGGGCGGCCTGATCAGCTTCCGCTCCGTCTTCTCGGACCTGGCAGCGCAGCACCCGCGCCGCATCTCCCGACGCGGGGAGAAGACCGACCGGCGGTAGCGCCTCGCCTTAACCCAGGCCTCAGGCTGTGCTACACTTCCGCCCAGCCTGACCCGCCGAATGAGGTTCAGCCATGAGGAGAGGCGAATGCACCGGATAGCCGTTATCCCCGGCGACGGCACCGGCCCGGAGGTCGTCCACGAGGGGCTAAAGGCGCTGGAGGCCGCCGCGGCCCGTACGGGCTTCCGCTACCAGACCGAGACCTACGACCTGGGCGGCGACCGCTACCTCAAGACCGGCGAGGTGCTCCCCGACTCCGTCCTCGACGAGCTGCGCGGCTTCGATGCCATCTACCTGGGGGCCGTTGGCCACCCTGAGGTGACTCCGGGCATCCTGGAGAAGGGGCTCCTCCTGCGCCTGCGCTTCGAGCTGGACCAGTACATCAATCTGCGGCCGGTCAAGCTCTACCCCGGCGTGGACTGCCCGCTCAAGGACAAGGGCCCGGAGGATATCGACTTCGTGGTGGTGCGGGAGAACACGGAGGGGCTGTACAGCGGCATGGGCGGCTTCCAGTACAAGGGCACGCCGCAGGAGGTGTCGACCCAGGTGCACCTGACGACCCGCCACGGCGCCGAACGGGCGATCCGCTACGCCTTCGAGCTGGCCCGCAAACGGGACCGCAAACGCCAGCTCCACCTGGTCGCCAAGACGAACGTGCTCACGTTCGTTCACGACACCTGGTGGCGGGCGTTTAACGAGGTGGGCGAGGCGGACTACCCGGAGATCAGCCGCGAGTATGCGCACGTGGACGCCGCCTGCATGTGGTTCGTCAAGAACCCCGAGTGGTTCGACGTGATCGTGGTAGAGAATATGTTCGGCGACATCATCACGGACCTGGGGGCGATGATCCAGGGCGGCATGGGCGTGGCCGCCGGAGGGAACATCAACCCCGAGGGCGTCTCCATGTTCGAGCCGATAGGCGGCAGCGCGCCCAAGTACACGGGGCAGGGGGTGGTCTGCCCCCTGGCCGCCATCGGTGCTGTGCAGATGATGCTGGAGCAGTTGGGCGAGGCGCAGGCGGCAGAGCGCGTGGAGGCGGCGGTGGTCAAGGCGTTGACCAGCGGTAAGATCAAGTCGCTCTCCGCGGGCCAGATGGGGCTGTCGACGTCGGAGGTGGGGGACCTGGTGGCTGGGCTGGTGTGAGGGGGCAAGAAAGCACTCGTGTCAGAATTTCGGTTCGTATACTGGCTCAGCCCGGAAGGCCCGTTCGGCATTCCGGAGGCAGGGGTAACGGTGGTTCCGGGGGGCCAGAAACAGATCGTGGGCGACGTGTACGACTCTTGGACCGGGCGGAAAGTCTCGCATGGGGCACAGACCATGGCGCGCTCACCGGACGACAAGGTTCAACTGACGTTCGAAGTCGAAGGGACCACCGTCAGGCTCGACGACAACTACCTCAAGATTCACCCTGAAGCCGAAACGGCGGCTGAAGCGGAGCGGATTGTGGCCGCTATCCTCAGGCGATTTCTGGCAGCGTTTTCATTCCATCAGGGCCAGTTCTTCCAGGCGAGGCTCGTTCAGGCAACAGGCGAGAAGGGCCTTCTGGCAGAGATGATGCATCTTGGCAAGTTCACCGTCTTTAGCCTGGAGGGAATCAGAGGGGCCGCATCCGCGGCGGCTCAGTGGATTCCGGATTTGCAGAAGAAGCGCCGGTTGGATATGGCGCTCGAGTATTTTAATCGAGCTCTGTACCTGAGGCGCAGCGAACTCGAAGCCAGATTAGACCTTCCATTCCTTTGGGGCGCGAGTTCGCTGCGTGGTGAGGCCTTCCTCAACTACTGGAAATCGATCACTGCCGTGTTGGGGGATCCTTCCAAGGAGGGAAAGCGGTTCCAGTTATTCTACAAGAAACTTGGAATTGACCGGAGTCTGATACGGACGGACGTGAAGAGATTGAGTGGTATCAGAAATGACTACGACGTTGCGCACTCGTTGGGCGCGGCTGGAGGAAACGCTTTCAGCATTAGCGATGAAGATATCAACTTGGCCGAACGAATGGCCAAGCTGGTGATGCAGTCGTATTACGATCTCCTCAAGGGTCAGCCTGACGTGGACTAGCCGCGGTGGTATCTACAGACAACCCGCCCTCTGCTGTGCTAAATTGACACTCGCTCGCCCCGATAGCTAGTGGAGGGAGAGATGCCCGATAGCCCAGACGACTACGAGACGATACTTTACGAGCGCCGCGGCCGCGTCGCCCTGATCACCCTCAACCGGCCGGAGAAGCTCAACGCCTGGAACCCCCGCATGGAGGGCGAGTTCATCGACGCCGTCACCCGCGCGGCTACCGACCGCGACGTAGGGGCTCTGGTCGTGACTGGGGCGGGTCGCGCCTTCTGCGCCGGCGGCGACATCAGCCGCTGGTCCGACGACCTCTCGACGCGGGGGGAGCGACCGCCCGAATCGCCGCTGCTGAACCGCGAGGGCAGCCCGGAGGTGCCCATCGTCCTGCGTCGCGGCAAGCCGGTCATCGCCGCCATCAACGGCCCGGCCATCGGCATCGGCCTGACCATGCCCCTC